>JBFIJJ010000025.1:0-19983 GCA_041600795.1 Methylophagaceae bacterium
TCATTTTCACGTTGCAGTGTTATATCTTCATATAACCAAATTGAACCATTTTCAGGATTGTTAGGATCAATCGCTTTGCTCGATAATGAGCACCAGAATTTTTCACCATTTAGTCTAACTAACTGAACTTCACCTTCATAACTATCGCCTAACTGCAAGACTGTATAAGCTTGGTCACCAAGCTGTTCATATGCCTCTCTAGAAGGATAGATTTGTTCAATTGACTTGCCTTCAATCTGATTTCGCTCACACGTAAACAGTTGTTCAAATTTGTGATTGACTCTTAAAATAGTTCTATCACGAATGAATGCAATACCCACCATCGCATTTTCTAAGATAGTATCTAGCTCAATACTGGTCTGCATTAAGTTTTGTTCTGCTTGTTTTCGTGCAGTGATATCTGAAATAACGCACACCCATAAATCATTATTCAAACTCGATAATGGATTGAGTGATAACCACATTGAAAATGGCTGTTTACGATAATCTAAACCAACAAATTCTTGGCTATGCTGCAACATATTTGCAATATCGGCTAGATGTTTAATTTGCTCACTTTCAGCAAAAAAACGAATAAGATTAAGTCCTTCTAGACTTCCCTCTTCAGCATTAAGCACGCGTGCAGCTTCAGGATTTGTCGATTGGATAACACCATCTGATGTTAAGGTTAAGATTGCTTCCGGCACACCATTCAAAATTGCTGTTATTTGTTGTTCTCGCACTTGCAGAGAATCTTTGGCTGAAGCTAGATCATCAATCAAATGTTGATTATTGTCAGCGAACCTATTGAAATCTCTTGCTAAAGCAGACAATTCATTTTTACCTTCATCCACATTCAGACGCTTGTCAAATTGCTGTAGCGAAAGAGCATGCATTGCTGTTCTAAGCTCAATTAATGGACTGGTAATTCGTTGAGAAATAGCGATTACAAAGCGTACCATTACCAGTACAATTAAAACGCTAATAAAGAAAAAGGACCATTTCACTTTACTCGCTGTTTTAGCTGATTGGCTAACAACACCTTCACTATATTCATTAACGATAGATGAAAGTTTAGCTAATTCAGACACAATTACTTCAAATATCGAGATTGATTTTTGTTGCATTGATATCAGTGATTGTTCGTGTCTTAATTGTTTTTGTCTGAGGTCATAGATCGAATCATGCTCGCCAATGACAACCTCTATCAGCTGCTTAAAGTCATTATCTAAGTTCGTAATAAAAGGTGCATAATTTTGAACATGGCCTAAATTTCTTGCCAACTGTTCAATATCATTTTGTACTACAGATTGGTACTGCTTAATATCGTTTTCCCGAATACTCAACAGCAAATCGACATTATCGGCTTGAATAACATGTAAGGTTAAATTTATGATTTTTAGGACATGAATCCGTGACGATTGAATTAAGTTTTTTAGATAGTTCAAATCATCCTGACTTGTTAGTATGTTATTTGATCCACTATTCGCACGCTTCCCCTTAGCAACCTGAAGTGAAATACGGCCGACAATAGCCTCAACCGTTTTTTGAAATTGCCTTTCGATTAATTCAGCTTGTTTAATCCGTCCCTGCATTAATTCAGAAGTAGCAATATTCTGCAATATTAACGTTGATAGTTGACTATCAACAATTAGGAACTGCTGGTAATTATCAAATAAGGACGAAATATTTTGTTGACCAAGGCCAGTAACCGTAACTGATGAAGCTATAGTCTGCCAATGCTCTTCAAACTCCTGTTCTAGTTGCTTCCTAGGAATTATTTTATCAATTGCTTGCGGCGAATCTGCAAAAACAATCTGTTTTTGTCTGGTAACAAAAGAAGCTGCAACCTCACTCATTTGCCTGCTGGCATTTTCAAGCGGCAAAACATAATCTGTAAAACTTTTTTGTGTATTGGCAAACTGCTGATTACTATAAATCGCTATTGAAGCTAATGAAACAACAACAAAAACCGTGACAAATGACCACAGCTGCAATAAGTTTCTAATGCTCCACAACTTAAACATAATTGACCTTTAATAACATCCGTATTTATTGCTCTTGCAGTGTAGTTAGCCTAGACCAGCCAAAAGGCTCAAGCTTACCCTTATTTATTGTAATCATCCATAATTTATCAATAGCTTGGTGGTTTAACTTACTATAGCTTATAGGTATACCAAGACCGATATCTGTCTTATTCAATTGTTCTAATCCATCAATAATACTTTCTTTTGTAATCTCACCAGAAATGCTGATTAAGCCTTGATAAAAAATCTTTGCAATAATATAACCTTCTAGTGACACATCGTTAGGTTCAAGAGTAGGTGAGTATTGTTTAAGATGCGTTAGGTATTCATCAATAATCGGAAAATGTGACCGCATATCAGGAACTACCTGAGTCACGACAACATTTCGAGCATCGCTTGGAAGCGCTTCTCGTAAAGCATAGCTACCAACAAAAGATAAATTAAAAAACCATGTTTCAGGTAATTCTTGTTGTAACAATTCAATAAATCGCGCTGATGGAGCATAACTACCAGCCATAATAATGGCTTTGGGTTGAATTGGAGCATTGAGTAAAGTCGCAACAGCAGCCTCTACATTGAGTGAATTTCTGCTATAGCGAACATGCCATAATTTACCAGTATCGTGATAGCCATGGCGTTTAAGCGCATTTATTCCCCCCATATATCCTGCATTGCCAAAACCATCTTGCTGAGTAAAAAAGGCAATTTCTTCGGCCTTGATACCTGACTCCAAAATGCCTGTAATTAACTTCTCAGTTTCTTCAGCATAACTCGGTCGATAATTCATCACATAACGAGACGGTGGATTATCGCGTAGTACGTCCCCGCCTGAGAAGGCACCAAAAAGTAAGGTCTTCTTTTCATTGGTGATCGGAACAGTAACAATCGCTGTCGGCGTACCCACATTTCCAATTATCGCCAACACCTTGTCTTGGTCTATCATCTCTCGCATATTGCGTGCAGCACGTTCAGGTTCATAGCCATCATCTTTAACTAAAAGTTTTAGCTGCCTACCTTGCACCCCACCCTGCTGATTAATGTAGTTAAAATAACTCTCAACACCTGCTCGGATATTATTGCCGAGAGCAGCTGAATTACCAGTTAAAGCAGTGGTCATACCTAACTTGATATCATCAGCCCATAATGGCGTAGCGATACACCATAAAAAGCTTATTATGAGTATATTTTTACTCATCAAGATGTTTGTTTTTTATCTTTGAGTTCAGTTTCTTCAGTCTTTTCTTCAGAGCTAGAAACAATAACATCATCATCCATTAATAATCGATTTGCAGCACCATCCATATCATCATATTGACCACTTTTAACAGCCCAAAAGAATAGTCCGACACCTACAATTCCGAGCAGTAACATACCTGGCAGTAATCCATATATGACTTCCATTTTTACCTCTTGAATATTCGTTTGATTCTGGCAGCATTGGCTATGACTAATAACGAACTAATTGGCATTGTTAATGCTGCCACAATAGGACTGACCAGTGCCATCATTGCTATGGGCACCATAATCACATTGTAAACAATGGATAATACAATATTTTGTTTAATAGTGCTGAGCGTTTGACTTGCTAACAGCCTTGCCTGTGCGACTGCAAACAAGTCATTATGAGACAAAATGATGTCTGCACTTTCTATAGATACATCCGTTCCTGATGCTAAAGCGATACCAACGTCAGCCTGGATCAAGGCTGGTGAGTCGTTGACACCATCACCTACCATAGCGACGATCTCACCTTGCTGTTGTAGTTTCCTCACCGCCTCTGACTTATCCTCGGGTAACACTTCTGCATACCGATTGATATTGCCAAGCGGTGCAGTAACAGCATTAACGACTGATTTTCTATCACCACTCACCACACTCACTGCTATATTCCGTGACATAAGATCAGATATTACACTTGATGCATTTGAGCGTAATTCATCGGCTAAGCCCAATACACCGACAATTTTATTAGCAACACACACAAACACACAGCTAATACCCTGCTGTTCAAGCTCAGTGACATGTTGTTGCCAATCAGCAAATTCGATCACGTTTTGGTTTTGTAACCAGACTTGAGTGCCTACCATCACATGCTTATTATTAATAGTTGCAGACACACCTTGTCCAGGAAATGAGCAAAAATCAGTTAATTGATATAACGTTAACTGCTGTTGTTTTGCGGCCTCAGTAATAGCTTTAGCAATACTATGCTCAGAATGTTTTTCAACTGATGCAGCTAGTCGCAATACCTCATTTTTCTCAACATTAGGTGCGGTCTCAATTGATTTTAGATGTAAAGCACCATCCGTTAATGTCCCCGTTTTGTCGAAAACAAAATGGGTCACTTTCGATAAGGTTTCTAAAGCCAGTCCCTGTTTCACCAAAATGCCTTTACTCGCCCCTACGCCAGTTGCCACAGCAATTGACATCGGTGTAGCTAAACCAAAAGCACATGGACAGGTAATAATAAGTACCGATGTCGCAGCCAATATTGCTATTTCAACATCAACGTGCCACCAAAATAGAAATGTAATAAATGCAAGAGATAATGTAATTACAACAAACCATGGCACAATTCTGTCTGCAACTGATTGAATCGGAGCTTTTGAAGCTTGTGCCTCTTCCATTAATGTCACTATTTTTGAAAGAGCGGTATTTCGTAATACCTGCACAGCTTTAACAGTGAAAGCACCTTCACCATTGATACTTCCTGCCACTACCTGATCATCAATACCCTTATATATCGGTAATGATTCCCCTGTTAACATTGATTCATCAACAGCACTTTGACCATCAATAATGACACCGTCAACGGGTACTTTTTCACCAGGTTTAACTAATAAATGATCACCAATTTTAACAGAACGTATTGGCACAATATGATGCTGTCCAGCACCATCCACTATGGTGGCTAGTTTAGGTTGTAGCTCTAATAGTCGAGTAGTTGCTGATAAAGCCTGCCGTTTGGAAATCGCTTCTAAATAACGACCAACTAAGATGACAAACAGAAAATTCACAACCGTATCAAAGTAAACATGACCCACAAGTGAGTTAGTCACAGTCACATAGGTAGAGTAACTGTATGTTGTTATAGCGCCAATTGCGATCGGTAGATCCATCGTCAAATACTGACGCTTGAGTCCAATAAAGGCATTTATTAAAAATGGATAGCCTGAATAAAATAAGGTTGGTGTGGCAATTAAAAACCCAATCCAATGAAACCAATTTCGAAATTCACCTTGATCTGCACCGGCATATAAAGCGATAGAGACCCACATCAAGTTCATCATCGCAAAACCGGCGAAAGCCATTCGATAGAGTAAACTACGATGACGTTTAGCTAATAAGCCCTCAGCGGTATCGGGATCAAAAGGAACAGCGGCATAACCAATCTGTCCTAGTATTGTTAATACCTGTGACAATGCCAATTGCCGATTATCCCAGCGTAGCTTTAAACGTTTTGCAGTTAGATTTACATCTGCAGAAAGCACACCATTAACATTAACTAAAGATTGTTCGATTAACCAAACACAAGCCGCACAGTGAATTCCTTCGACTAGCAGCGAAATAGTACGAATATCGCCAAGTTGGTCAACATAGAGTGTTTGTACTTCATCCAAGTCATAAGAGGCTAAATCAGATGATACTTCAGGAGGTGGGGAAAATGTCTCACCATCAGGCACTTTTTGATAAAAGCGCTGCAAGCCAGCACCGTGAATAGACTGACAGACAGATTGACAGCCGAAACAGCAAAATTCTCGTTGCTCTCCAGTAATTATTGCAGCAAACTCACCAGCCTGTTCGACGGGCAAACCGCAGTGATAACATTCTATAGCCAAAGTTGATTAGTTCTGATTGTTTAGTCAGATTGTTAGAAGAGGATAAAGATTCTAACTACACCTTAAGGTGAGATAGAAACGCGCTTTGTCACCAAAAACTCATCACCATTTTGTGTAGCCACAATGATAATATCCCAGATACCTGGCAAAGAATAGCTAACATCTGCTGCATACGTACCCAAGCCAGTTTTTGTCATCTCAACAGAAAAATCAGCACGAGCATCTGAAGGACGATAGGCATGTAATATGACTGAATCAGGATGCAAAGCAGTTGCATTTTTACCTTGTAACATCACCTCATAAGTTTGGTGTTGATTTACGCGTGTTTGTGAAGGAGCCATAATGACACCATTCCAACCCATAGCTTTTTCTTGCTCCATGCGTTTGTGCGTTTCTTCATAGCGCTCACCTCGCTCATAAAAGTCTTTCACAACTAAGTTAGGTGGTGATTTAAACGCAAGATAGATAAATATCGCATTCGCAGTTAGAAATGTCAGTAAAAACGCTAGCATGCCTAGTACCCATGGATTTTTTAGCGCTTCACTATTTTTTTGAGAAATCATCATTTTTTAGGTCCCATGAACATACTCTTGTAACGCACGGTAATGCGATCGTTTGACTCGACACTACCTTTAAACAATATTGGTGTTAAATCAGAGGTCATATATTGCTCTGGAACACGCACTAATGCTGTGACTGGAATCACTTTACCTGGTTCAACAATCATTTCATTCAAACCATGCAAGGTTGCACCTTCAATACCTTCGATAGTGAAATTAAGTTTAATTGTTTGTTTTGTTTTATTCAGTAACTTCACCGTGTATTTATTTTGGATACTACCGTCACTTAATTGTACAAATAATGGCTGCCGTTCGTGTACTACTTTAAATTCCGTTGGTGAAAGATTCATAAAGCCATAAACGACACCAGATAAGGCTGTCATTAGAATGAGACTATAGATAATAACGCGTGGACGTTTATATAACGCTAATGGTGCAGCATTATGATGTAACTCTTTATAAGACGCATAGCGAATCAAGCCTTTAGGCTGATTGGTTTTCTCCATGATAGTGTCACATGCATCGATACACATGCCACATGTAATACAGCCCTCTTGTTGTCCTTTGCGAATATCAATCCCAGTAGGACACACCGCAACACAGACATTACAATCTACACAGCTACCTTTTGTATCGTCATGCTGACCTTTTTTAATTCGGCCTCGTGGTTCACCACGTTCTGCATCATACGATGGCAATATCGTGTCTTGATCATACATAACGCCTTGAAGTCGAGCATAAGGACAAAGCCAAAAGCAGACTTGTTCTCGCATAAAGCCAGCAAATGTATAGGTTCCGCCAGTGAATGCGCCGATTATTAAGTATGCTGGTAATGATGCTTCAAAATGAAATAAATCATGCCATAGCTGATGAGATTCAGTGAACCAGGCAACAAATGAAATTCCCGTTAAAACAGCAATCAGTAACCACAGGCCATGTTTAGATACTTTTCGAACGATCTTATTTACAGACCAAGGTGCATTATTAAACTTCATTGCTTTTTGGGGGGTATCACCTTCAAACTTGCCTTCGATATATGTATAAACATCTGTCCATACAGTCTGGAAACAAAAGTAACCACAAAAAACACGACCAGCGATACTGGTAACAGCAGCAAGTAATATTGCGAAGAATAATAATGTCAGTGACAACATCCATATGTCTTGTGGATAAATAGTCACATTAAAGAAGTTAAATTGGCGATTGGGTAAATCTAATAGGACTGCTTGTGATCCATTCCAGCGTAAATAAGGTCCTAGAAACAATACCAGCCAGATTGTCATTCCGAACCATTTGAGCCGACGAAATCGACCAGCCATACGTTTAGCGACAATTTTGATGCCACCAGTGTTAATATGCCAATCGGACACTTCTTCATAGATGTCATCAACATTTACACTCTTTTTTTCTACTTTCTCGCTCACGTATTTTCCCAGCCCAGACGATAAAAAATCGTTGTATTATAACACAACAAAACTATATTAGAGTTTACTTATTTATAGTTATATTACTGACAAAAAAGCCGACGTAAAGCCGGCTTTTAGTAACAAATTGATAGACTATTTATCGTCAGATTTGTTGTCAATGTTTTTAATTACGTTGTAACCGATAACAGCACCAACAACAATGGTGATGACAACGCTTGCAATTGTACCAACTACTACTGCGTCAATATGCATTTGAGCTCTCCTAACTTTAGGCCCCAGCTTACGCTGGGGCGAATCACTTTACTACTACTGACCACCACCAAATTGATGAACATAAACTGTCAATTTTTTAATTTCAGTTTCTGTCAAACGCTCACCTTCAGTACCATCTAATTCATCAGCCCAATCAATTTCATTTGGATCTTCGCCATCGGCAATTGCATTTGCTCTTGCTTCCAACATGATCGCTAATTTTTCACTCCATTGCGGCATAACTGCAATGCGTGTTAAAGGATCAGATGCATGGTTAACACCATGAAGTATTGTTTGACGAATTTGTTCTGGATCACCAGAGAAACGCCAGATTTTATCTGTTAAGTTAGCTGAACCCATAGCTTTAACGCCTTTGGCATCAGCACCGTGACAAGCAAAACAGCCTTTTGCCATATACAATGCTTTGCCGGCTTCTGTCGCTTCACCATTTGAACTATCAATAACGAACTGAACTAGACCATCAACCTCTTCGTCAGTAAGAATACCTTGATGTGCAGTCATCATACCTTGACGACCATTTGCAATAGACATCATGATTTCGCTAGGTTTACCACCATATAACCAATCATCATCAGTAAGGTTTGGATAGCCAGCACCTGCAGCCGGAGCACCACCTGTACCATGACAAGCCGCACAGTTATCACCAAACAACACCTTACTTGAACCAATTGCATAGTTAAGCATTTCTGGATCAGCAAGAATTTCTTCAACACTCATTGATGCTAATTTGTCTTCAAATGGAGCACGTTTAGCTTCAACCTTAGCTAAGTCTTCTTTATATTCATTGATCATTGTCCAACCTAACAAGCCTTTTGTGCTTTCATTCACAAGTGGCAGTGATGGATACAATATAAAGTAGGCAACTACGATTAAACCACTCAAGTAGAGTGAGTTTAGCCACCAGCGTGGGCAAGGATTATTTAACTCTCTGATGCCATCCCATTCATGGCCAGTATCTTCTACCTGACCTGGGTTATTTTTTTTATCTGCCATCTTGTTTCTCCGATTTCATATCGTCATCATTCAAAAGCATTGTGCGATGCGATTCAAGTTCTTGTTTATTCTTAGGATTAAGTGCCCAGTAGTAGACGATAACCATTAGTACAAAGACTACTACTGTGAGTATTAATCCAAACCAGTCTGTACCGGTCATCGCGCTCCACTCAGTATTAAAATACTCTTGTAGTTTAGTCACGATAATCTCTACCTGGTTCAAATTTAACCATTGTGCCTAAGACTTGAAGATAAGCTACTAAAGCCTGCATTTCTGTTTTACCTTCAACAGAGGCTGCAGCACCTTTGATATCTTCATCTGTATATGGCACACCCAAAACTTTCATCGCTTTAACACGTTTTTCAATGCCAGCACCATCAATAGTTGCATGATCTAACCATGGGTAATTCGGCATTACAGATTCAGGCACAACACTTCGTGGCGCACGTAAATGCTGTTCATGCCACGCATCTGAATATTTACCACCTAGACGAGCAATATCTGGACCAGTACGTTTTGAACCCCATTGGAATGGATGATCGTATTTAGATTCTACCGCTAATGAATAATGGCCATAACGATCTTTCTCATCACGGAAAGGACGAATCATCTGTGAATGACATAGATAACAGCCTTCACGTTGGTACACATCACGGCCAGCTAATTCTAGTGCTGTATATGGACGCACACCCGATAATTCTTCATAGTCAGGATGCACATCATCTTCGAATGTAGTATCCAAATAAAACAACGGTACGATTTCAACAATACCACCTACTGAGACAATGATTGCTGTCGCCAGAATCAATGCCCAGATATTTTTTTCCAGTTTTTCCTGAAAGGTAACTGGTTGATTTGAGTTATGTTCAGACATTCCAGTCTCCCTTAAACAGTAGCGTTAACAAATGCTGCTTCTTTCGCAGAAGAATTAGCAACAGCTTTACGGATAGTTACAGTGATGTTGAATAGCATCACACATGCACCTAAGAAGAAGATCAGACCACCAACAGCACGCATTGCATAATATGGGTGCATTTGAGCAACTGATTCAACAAATGTGTATGCCAAATTACCGTAATCATCATATGCACGCCACATTAGACCTTGCATGATGCCTGATACCCACATTGCAGTGATATAAACAGCAGTACCGATAGTTGCCATCCAGAAATGTAAGTTAACTAATTTAACAGAGTAAATTGTTGTTCCCCATAATCTTTCAACCATGTGATAGATAGCACCGATAGATACCATAGCTACCCAACCTAACGCACCTGCATGTACGTGACCGATGGTCCAGTCAGTGTAATGTGATAATGCATTTACAGTTTTAGATGACATTACAGGACCTTCGAACGTAGACATCGCGTAGAACGCTAATGACACAATCAAGAAACGTAAAATGTAATCTGTACGTAATTTATCCCAGGCACCACTTAAAGTGAACATACCGTTAATCGCACCACCCCATGATGGAATGATCATCGCTAACGAAATAGCGGCACCTAAAGAACCTGTCCAATCTGGTAATGCTGTGTATTGAAGGTGATGCGCACCTAACCATACATAACCAAATGTTAATGCCCAGAAGTGAATTACAGATAAGCGGTATGAATAAACCGGGCGATTTGCTTGTTTAGGAACAAAGTAATACATAATCCCTAAGAAACCAGCTGTTAAGAAGAAACCTACAGCATTATGTCCCCACCACCATTGAATCATCGCATCTTGCACACCAGCAAAAATTGAATACGATTTAAATAATTCAACAGGAATAGCAAGGCTATTTACGACGTGAAGATAGGTCACCATGATCATCATTGCTAGGAAGAACCAGTTCGCCACATAGATATGTGACACTTTACGAATTGATAATGTCATGATGAAGTTAAAGCTATATGCCAACCACACTACAGCAATCAAAATATCAAATGGCCATTCTAACTCAGCATATTCTTTTGATTGGGTAATACCTAATGGCAATGTGATAACAGCACCAACAATAACCAGATTCCATCCCCAGAAGGTGAACCAAGCTAACTTATCACTCCATAAACGCACACCTGAAGTACGTTGTACGATGTAATAAGCCGTAGCCATCAGTGTCGAACCACCGAAAGCAAAGATAACTGCATTTGTATGCAGTGGACGTAAACGCCCAAAAGAAATATACGGATTATCAAAGTTCAAAACTGGCCATGCCAATTCCGAAGCAATGTATACCCCAATCCCAGTACCAACGACTAAGTACACGACCGCCATATAGGCGAACCATTTTACTATCTCAAAACTATATTGCTGTTGTTCCGCTTGCATAGCGATCACACCTTCTCTCAATGAAAAACACTATCTAAACATCTTTATCCCAGATGTTTGGACCCATTCCATCACGCTTAATAGATAAGCATTGCTGAATTTTACAGCAATTTTATTAGTAGTCTTTTATTGATTGCATGATCTAGATCAAGCAATGTGGCAAAAGCCCTACAATTGGTTATTTGACTTATCTATTAACGTAAACAAGGATTGTCCTTTTTTCATTGTTTGTGGTCAACACGTAAATTATCTATGCAACTGATTTTTACTAAAAAAACATACTTGCAATCAGGATGTTACCAAGACTTTTATTTACTGAACAAAGCCCATTAAATCCCACACAAGTGCAGGTGTTAACAATATTTGCGTTGATATTTTAGTTACGATTTAGGGTAATAGAATAAGTATTACTTGGCGATCTTCTGAAACCAACAGGTTATAGGTTCGACATGCCGCACCTAATGCCATTATTTCAACGCCAATGGCATGTCGAGAAAACTCAACCATGATCTGAGGTGAAAGACGTTTATTGTTTTTATCGGAAAAAAGTATGACTTCTGCTTGGAGCGATTCAAAATAAGCGATATCACTGGTTGTTAGCCCAGTGATATCGTTCATTGAACAATCAGTTATGATTTGATTGGGTGTGATAATCAAAGTTGAATCAGTAGCATAGTGCTGTGTACTTTGATTATGTTTTATGACAACACCGTTGTTGTCATAGGAATGTATTTGGTTAGCGTCGTTTGGCGCTTCCAGACTAAACTTCATTAATCTGGCTATTAAAATCCTGCCGCATCATTAACGCGATCGCGTAACTCTTTGCCAGGTTTAAAATGAGGAACGTATTTCTCATCTAATGTTACAGATTCACCACTTTTCGGATTACGACCAACACGTGCAGGACGATGGTGTAAGGTAAAACTGCCAAAACCACGAATTTCAATTCGATCACCGCCTGATAAACTCTCACTCATTTGCTCTAAAATTAATTTCACAGCAAGTTCTACATCGCGATAATTTAACAACGATTGTCTTTCAGATAATATTTCAATCAAATCTGATTTTGTCATATTTCTCAATTCCTTAGGATTAACATCCACTGTTAATTCGCTGTCCAACTTAAATTCTTGGGTCAAAAAATAAGCACCCAAACAAGGTCTGGGTGCTTAAATTCTAATTCGATAACTTAGTTATCTTTTTGATCCATTTGCTCTTTTAACAAGTCACCCAATGTTGTCGCATTAGCAGACACATTTGAGTATTCTTTCAATGCTTCAGATTCTTCTTGATCATCTTTCGCTTTGATAGACAATGTTAACGTACGATCTTTACGAGACATACCCGTAAATTTCGCTTCTACTTCATCACCAACAGAGAACACTTTGCTCACATCTTCTGTACGTTCGCGTGAAACGTCCGCAGCACGAATGTAACCTTCAACGCCTTCAGCTAGCTCAACTGTAGCACCACGAGCATCAACCTCAGTAACTTTACCAGTTACGATTGTGCCGCGAGGATGTTCAGCCATGTATGCTGAGAAAGGATCATCTTGTAGTTGTTTGATACCTAAAGAGATACGTTCACGTTCTGGATCGATTGCCAATACAACAGCTTCGATTTCATCACCTTTTTTGAAGTCACGAATAACTTCTTCGTTTTCTTCTTCCCAAGTGATATCAGATAAGTGAATCAAACCATCAATACCACCATCTAGACCGATAAAGATACCGAAGTCAGTGATTGATTTGATTGAACCAGAAACTTTATCGCCTTTGCTATGTGTCATTGCAAACTCTTCCCAAGGATTTGGTTTGCATTGTTTCATACCTAATGAGATACGACGACGTTCTGGATCAATTTCAAGTACCATAACTTGAACTTCATCACCTAGTTGAACCAATTTAGATGGGTGTACATTTTTGTTAGTCCAGTCCATTTCAGACATGTGAACCAAACCTTCAACACCATCTTCGATTTCAACGAAGCAACCATAGTCAGCAATATTAGTAACTTTACCTTGAATGCGGCTGCTGTTTGGATAACGATCAGCAATCGCTTTCCAAGGATCATCGCCCATTTGTTTCAAGCCAAGCGATACACGCTCACGTTCTTTATCGAATTTCAATACTTGAACTTCGATTTCATCACCAATTGTGACAACTTCTGATGGGTGTTTAACACGTTTCCAAGCCATATCTGTGATATGTAGTAAACCGTCAATACCACCAAGGTCAACAAACGCACCGTAATCAGTAAGGTTTTTAACCACACCTTTAACGTTTTTGCCTTCTTCTAATGTTTCTAATAACGCATCACGTTCAACACTGTTTTCAGCTTCCATGATTGCACGGCGTGAAACAACAATGTTGTTGCGAGGGCGATCTAACTTGATTAATTTGAACTCAAGATCTTTACCTTCAAGGTGAGATGTATCACGTAGTGGGCGTACATCAACCAATGATCCAGGTAGGAACGCACGAATATTTTCCAATTCAACTGTGAAACCACCTTTAACTTTACCAGTGATAACACCAGTAACAGTTTCATTAGCTTCAAATACATGTTCCAACTTGATCCATGCTTCTGCTGCTTTGGCTTTTTCACGAGATAGTTGGGTTGCACCAAAACCATCTTCTAATGTTTCTAAAGAAACATCGACAATATCACCAACAGCAACGGTTAATTCACCTTTGTCGTTATAAAATTCTTCAACTGGAATGGCACCTTCTGATTTCAAACCAGCATTAACCATAACAACATCAGAACCTACACTTACCACCATACCAGACACGATTTTGCCTGTTTGCATTGGTGTTGAATCTAGACTCTGTTCAAAAAGTTCAGCAAAGCTTTCGCTCATTATTAATATCCTTGATCCTGTTAAAAATACAGAATCGCCCAAAAATACCTGCTAATGCAGGACGTTAAAAAAACCTACCGAAACCCTGTTTGCGGCAAGTACCTAATTACACATCACCACATAATGCTATGATGTGTTTATATACTGTTTCTATTCCCATATCGCTGGAATCGAGTACCACTGCGTCCTCAGCCGGTATTAACGGTGCGACACTTCGTTGGCTATCTCGTTTATCCCGCTCGGAAATTTCAGAAATAAGATCGGGAAGCTTACTCTCAATTCCTTTTTGTTTCAACTGCTTATACCGTCTTTCAGCGCGAACTTCGGCACTAGCTGTCAAAAAAACCTTGGTATTTGCATCAGGAAAGACAACTGTTCCCATATCTCGGCCATCTGTCACAAGACCCGGCGCTTGTCGAAATTGTCTTTGTCTTTCCAGTAAAGCGCTGCGCACAGATGGCAATGCTGCGACTTTTGATGCCGCATTACCAGCTTGCTCGGAACGAATCTGATTACTGACATCATCCCCTTCAAGCTTTACTACCAGTTGATCATCTTCTAATGAAAATACTAAATCTAACTCAGCCGCCATTTTTGCTAATTTAGCTTCATCATCTAATTCGACCTGGTGTTTAATCGCAGCTTGAGCTAAAACCCGATAAATCGCACCACTATCTAAGTAGTGCCATCCTAATTTTTTTGCAATTAATTGTGCAATCGTACCTTTGCCAGACCCACTCGGACCATCAATAGTTAATACTGGAATATCACTCATCAATTTGTTCTACTACTAAACCTGCTTTGTTGGCTAAACCAACGAAGTCAGGAAATGAGGTCGCAACATTGGCACAATTATTAATCTGAATCGTACCGCCAGCTTGTAGGCCCGCAATTGCAAACGACATTGCGATACGATGATCATCATGACTTTCAACATCACCTGAACCGATAGTACCACCGGTAATCACAATGCCATCCGCTGTCGGCTGTGCATCAATACCTAAGATTTGCAAACCATCAGCCATTGCTTGAATACGATCACTTTCTTTAACACGTAATTCTTCAGCACCGGTTAATACTGTCGTACCTTCAGCACAGGCAGCAGCGATAAATAATGCAGGAAATTCATCAATTGCTAACGGAACTTGATCTTCAGGAATATTAATTCCTTTTAGAGGCGCATAGCGAACGCGAATATCTGCCACAGGTTCGCCACCAGTAATACCCTCATTCGACAAACTAATATCGGCGCCCATTAATTTAAGAATGTTAATCACACCAATACGTGTTGGATTAATACCAACATGGGTCAAGGTAATATCCGAACCCGGTGAAATCGCAGCACCAACCATAAAGAAAGTAGCTGAAGAAATATCTGCTGGCACATCAATATTGGTTGCAGTTAATTTACCACCACCTTCTATGGTAACCGTGTCGCCATTAACCTCAACCGAGTAACCCATACCGGTTAACATACGTTCTGTATGATCACGTGTTGGAGCTGGCTCAGTAACTGAGGTTTTACCATCAGCATACATGCCCGCTAGTAATACACATGATTTAACCTGTGCACTCGCCATCGGCAAGTCATAATGAATGCCTTTAAGTGACTGACCACCCTTGATAGTCAACGGTGGTTTGCCTTCATTGCTTTCAATGGTGGCACCCATTTCAGTTAATGGATCAGTCACGCGTTTCATAGGACGACCAGATAAAGATTTATCACCTGTTAACGTTACATTAAATGTTTGGCCAGCCAATAAACCACTCAACAATCTAATTGAGGTACCTGAATTCCCCACATAAAGATCTTTTTCAGGTTGTTGCAGCCCATTCATGCCAACACCATGGATAGTTACACGACCGTCTTCAGGACCATCTATTTTCACACCCATAGCGCGAAATGCAGCCAATGTTGCTAAGGCATCTTCACCTTCTAAAAAGCCAGTAACTTCGGTTACACCTTCAGCTAATGAACCCAACATAATTGAACGATGTGAAATAGATTTGTCGCCGGGTACGCGAAGTTCACCTTGCAAACTTCCACCGGGTTGAACGATATACTTACTGTTATGTTCGCTGGTCACGCTATTGAAACTCCACTCTATACTTCACTGTTATCAATCAAATTTGGTTCATTAAAACGGGTATCTCGAGCACGTTTAGCTTGAGTAAACATGTCAATTAAATACTCACCGTCTTGTTGTTTTATTGCTTGTTCGATTTTATTGAGATCCTGATGATACTGTTCTAATAAATTCAAGATTGCATCACTATTGGTCAGACAGATGTCTCGCCACATCACCGGATCACTTGAAGCAATCCGAGAAAAATCACGAAAGCCACCAGCGGCATAACGTAAAACATCGTCACAATCATCACGTTGCGCTAACATTCCAACCAGATTAAAAGCCAACACATGAGGCAAGTGACTGGTCGCAGCTAACACAACATCATGATGTTCAACATCCATTTGCAATACTTCGGCGCCAGTGGCATCCCACATTGCTTTTACAATGGCTAATGCCTCAGGATTTGTTTCAGCGACAGGTGTCAACACAACTCGATGATCTTGATACAAACTATCAAATGCTGCACTAGGCCCACTGCGTTCAGTACCCGCAATCGGATGGCCGGGAACAAATTGGCTAAAATTATCGGCAAGCGCTTGTTTTGCTGCTGCTACGACATGGGCTTTTGCACTGCCGCCATCCGTCACAATCGCATTAGGTTTTATATGCGGCGCAAGCTCAGTTAATACTGTCGACATCGCTCCCATTGGTACCGATAGAAAAATCATATCAGCATCGGCAACTGCTTCTGCCAAGGTATCTGCAACAGAATCAACTACACCTAATGCTAATGCTTCTGCTCGTACAGATTCCGTGCGTGAAAAACCAATAACATGATTAACCTTCCCTGCTTTTTTTAACGCAAGAGATAATGAACCGCCAATTAAACCAACCCCAATCACAGCTAATTTATTAATCATGCTGCACGACCTAAAATAACTGTCAAAGCATCAATAAAACGTTGGTTCTCAGATTCAAGTCCAATACTGACTCGTAAGTGTTGAGGTAAACCATAACCACCGATTGGTCTGACGATAACACCTTGCTGTAACAAGGCTTCAAATACCTCATTAGCATTAGTTTTGACATCAACCGTAATAAAATTGGCTTTGGATGGGATATACATTAAGCCCATCGCATCAAATGCATTAGTTAGTTGCATCATACCTGTGTCGTTGATGTTTTTAGTTTTGATAAGATAGTCATCATCATTCAACGCAACAGTAGCGGCTGCCAATGCCAAACTATTTACATTAAAAGGCTGACGGACACGATTCATTAAGTCAGCTACTTCTGGATTCGACAAAGCAAAACCAACACGTAAGCCAGCCAAACCATAGGCTTTTGAGAATGTGCGAGTAATAATCAAGTTAGGATAAGTTGCTAACCATTTAATCGTATCAACATCTTGATCGCCATATTCAACATAGGCTTCATCTAACACGACTAAAGTCTGTTTTGGCACGTTGGCAATAAAGGCTTCCAATTTATCAGCGGGAAGATAGGTTCCTGTTGGATTATTGGGATTGGCAATAAAAATGACTTTAGTACGATCCGTAATTAATTTTGCCATCGCATCCAAATCATGACCAAAATCAACGGCTGGTGCGACCACGCCTTTGGCACCAATTGCTTGGGTTACGATCGGATATACAGCAAAGGTATATTGTGAATACAAGACTTCATCATCGGATGAGACAAAGGTACGAGCGATAATTTCTAAGACATCATTGGAGCCATTACCCAAGGTAATCTGATTAAGCTGCAGCTGATATTTCTCAGCTAAAGCAGATTTCAATGTAAAGCCGTTACCATCTGGATATAACGACAATGATTTAGTTGCTTTTTGGATAGCGTCTACCACTAATGGCGAAGGCCCTAATGGATTTTCATTAGAAGCTAATTTAACGATATTTTTCACACCATATTGGCGTTCTAATTCTTCAATAGGTTTGCCCGGCACATAAGGCTGAAGTTGGGTCACACTTGGTAATGCAATATCACAAAAACTCATAGCGACTCCGGTTTTGTTCTAAAGCTATCAATAATCAATAAACATGCACCTACCACAATTGCCGAATCTGCAACATTAAAAGCCGGCCAGTGATAGTTGCCATAATAAACATCCAGAAAATCTATAACGTAACCCAAATTAACGCGGTCAATCACATTACCTAAAGCGCCGCCCAGAATAAGGCTAATTGAAAGTGCCTCAAGCGTTTTGTTGGTTACCTTTCGCAACCAAATAATGAGTACCACGCTAATAATCGTAGCCAAGCCGACAAAAAACCATCGCTGCCAGCCATCTGCATGAGCTAAGAAACTAAAAGCTGCGCCGGTATTATGAGCCATCGTTAAATTAAAAAACGGCATAATGCTAACCGTCTCATATAACGACAACCACGATGACATCAACCATTTGGTCAGTTGATCAATAATGATTACAACAGCAGTAACAGATAACCACTTCAACATTTGCTTATGGCCTATACAAACGAACGTGATTCGCCATCACCATCGACATTTTCAATACAACGGTCACACAATTCTGGGTGAGTTGCATTGTGACCAACTTCAGGCGTTTGATGCCAGCAACGATCACAACGAGCATGTTCAGATGGGGCTAACTCAACAGCCAATCCAGCTAAGCCGGTTTCTATTGCGCTCGCTGTTTTAGCTGATGCGGGTTGCAATGTTGCGCGTGACGTTATCAGAATAAATTTCAATTCATCAGCTAATTGCACTAATTTGTCGTACAACTCTGTCTCTGCAAACAACGTCACTTCCGCTGTTAAACCACCTTTAATTTTGCCATCGGCACGTAATGTTTCCAGCTCTTTCGACACAGCATCACGGACTGCAAAAACAGAATTCCAGAAAGCCAAATCAAATTGAGCATCAGCCGCTAATGGTTTAAGTTGCTCATACCATGTAGTTAGCAACACAGATTCAGCATGGTCACCAGGTAAGTACTCCCACAATTCATCAGCTGTGAAGCTCAAAATCGGAGCCATCCAACGCGTTAACGCTTCTAAGATGTGATACATCGCTGTTTGGCTTGAACGACGACCAAGACTATTTTCCTGCATCGTGTATTGGCGATCTTTGGTGATATCTAAATACAAACTACCCATTTCCTGGGCACAGAAGTTATGGATCTTTTGATAAATCACATGGAAGTTATAACTTTCATAAGCAGCTTTAATATCGTTTTGGACGTGATAAGCACGATCGACAGCCCATTGATCTAATGCCAACATTTCATCGACAGCTACGCTGTCAGTTGCTGGATTAAAGTCTGATAAATTCGATAATAAATAGCGCGCCGTATTACGGATACGGCGGTACGAATCTGCCGTACGCTTCAGAATCTCATCTGACACACTCATTTCAGCACTGTAGTCTGATGAAGCCACCCATAAACGAATAATATCGGCACCGAGGTTATTCACCACTTTTTGTGGTGCAACCACATTGCCTAATGATTTAGACATTTTTTTACCAGCGGCATCCACCACAAAACCATGTGTTAACACAGATTTATAAGGTGCTTTGCCGGTTGATGCTACCGACGTTAATAATGATGATTGGAACCAACCACGATGTTGATCACTACCTTCTAGATATAAATCA
>JBFIJJ010000026.1:0-19953 GCA_041600795.1 Methylophagaceae bacterium
GCTGTAGCGTTGGTTATTATAGTTACCAGCAGCAGATACCCAGTTATTTTCATTTTCTTGCATTGTCGCAAGTTCATCAGCAACGGCTACGCCGGTGACTGCTAATGACATCATTGCGATTGAAAGAGTTTTCAGCTTCATAAAGTTTTCCTCTATTGCTTATAGTTATTTACGACACGATTTTGTTCGACTTGAACCTCATGCGTTTGCAAACCTTAGTCCCACTAAAAAACAGAGTCAAGCATATATCCAAGTTTTTTCACTACTTTTTTTGGGAAAAAATTCCCGAAAATGTAAGTTGCTGAAAAAAATAATAATTTAGCTCTTCAATTATTATTCGGCATGATCTTTGATCCACCCGATTGCACGTGTGATCGCGCTAATAGTGCGCTCAGATCCGAGTAATTCAAGTGTGGCATCCAGAGGTGGTGAAACGGTATTACCTGTAATAGCAACACGTATCGGTTGGGCAATTTTTCCCATTCCTAGCTCGCGACTCTCGGAGCACGACTTAATTTCATTATGAATTAATTCTGCCTTCCATTCAGCCAATCCTGATAAGCGCTGCAACATATCTTCTAAAACCGCCGCACTATCCGCAGTTAAATTTTTACGCGCCGCTTTTTCATCATACGAGCTAACGTCTTGATAAAAATATTTACTATTTTCAGCCATTTCTACTAATGTTTTTGCTCTTTCTTGCTGTAAAGCAACGACTTTAGACAACTCTGGACCCTGTGTAGGATCAATATCTAATTGCCCCATATGCCAGCTAAGATGGTGTGCAACATGTTGTGCAGAGCTTGTTTTTATATATTGTTGATTAAGCCAAAGTAGTTTGTCTGTATTAAAACTTGATGCCGCTCGATTAACGCCCTTGATATCAAAGAGTGTAATCATTTCATCAATGCTGAATATCTCCTGATCACCATGAGACCAACCCAGTCTGACTAGATAGTTCAATAAAGCTTCAGGTAGATAACCTTGATCACGATAACTCATAACACTGACTGCACCATGTCGTTTTGATAAACGCGCACCATCGTCGCCTAAAATCATAGGCACGTGTGCAAATACAGGCGGTTCAGCACCCAATGCTTTGAATATGTTAATTTGTCTAGGTGAATTGTTAAGATGATCATCACCGCGAATGACATGCGTCATACCCATATCCAAGTCATCAACAACCACTGTGAGATTGTAAGTAGGTGAACCATCGGGTCTAGCGATGACTAAATCATCTAGTTCAGTATTTTTAAATTCAACATCACCTTTCACTACATCATGAACGATAACGCTGCCTTCAGTTGGGTTCTTAAATCGAATAACCGGTTGTACGCCTTCAATTGGGGCTGTGCGATGACGGCAACGCCCATCGTAACGAGGCTTTTCTTTATTAGCCCGTTGTTGTTCACGCATGTCTTCAAGCTCATCTTTCGAACAATAGCAATAATAGGCATCACCTTGCTCTAGTAGCTGAGCAATAATTTGCTTATATCTATCAAAACGCTGAGTTTGATAAAAAGGACCTTCGTCATAATCTAATCCCAACCACGTCATACCTTCTAATATCGCATTGACTGATTCAATAGATGAACGCTCTAAATCGGTATCTTCAATACGTAATACAAAGCGACCACCATGTTTACGCGCATATAACCAAGAAAACAGCGCGGTTCTCGCTCCTCCAACATGTAGATATCCTGTAGGACTAGGTGCAAATCGAGTACGAATGGTCATATGTAAATCTCTCACGCTGTAGATATTAAGGTATAAAAGTGGGATATTGTATCAGTTAGATTGGTCGAAATAACTTTGGATAGTTCAAGATGAAACGATTTTTTGGTTTATTGCTTTTAACTGTCTCATCGATAAATATTAGCTCTGGTGCAACTGATTATACAATCAGTGAGTTGGGCGAAGGAATCTATTATCATCAAGGCGTGCATGAAGATGCTTCAGCACAAAATATCGGTGCAATAGCTAATGTCAGTTTTGTTATTGGTGATACATGTGTTGCTGTTATCGACAGTGGTGGCAGTTATCTAGAAGGTAGCTATCTTCGTAAAGCTATCAAAGAAACGACTGACCTTCCTATTTGTTATGTCATCAACACTCATGTTCATCCAGACCATACCTTTGGCAATGCAGCATTCAAAATTGATAAACCAACCTTTATCGGCCACAGTAAACTTGCCGCAGCAATGGAGGCTAGGAAAACCTATTTTGATCACACATTCAAAGATATTTTAGGCTCTACCTACACTGGAACCGAGTTTATTCCCCCTTCTATAACGGTTGAGAATAACAAGCCACTTACTATTGATTTGGGCAACAGAAAATTAGAGTTAACAGCCTATATCACCGCACATACGGATAACGACTTAACTGTATTTGATGACACAACAAAAACATTATGGACGGGAGACTTACTTTTTATAGAGCGTATTCCAGCTCTGGATGGCAGTATCAATGGCTGGATAACAGTAATGGATAATATGCTGTCTCTGGATCTCAATTGTATTATTCCAGGACATGGCACCCCGGCTCATTCAAACTGGAAGGAAGCCATCAATCATCAACTGCATTATTTTAATTTAATGCGTGATCAAATACGTTCGATAATTGCAAATTTGGGCACAATTGATGAAGCGACAAAGTCGGTAGGGTTAACGGAACAATCAAACTGGGAACTTTTTGATCAATATCATCGTCGCAATGTTACCGCCTCATTTGTTGAACTCGAATGGGAATAAAAATAATAAAGCATAATTTAACGTCGTGGAGAGAGAGATGTTCAAACAAGTTATAAATCTAATGTTGGTCAGTTTTATACTGATGTTATTTGGACTATCAGCTCAGGCGGCCACACCCAAAGAACCATTATGGCCTACATTAAAAGTAGCCTATTTCGGTGATAAACCTATTCGCGAAAATGCTAATGACTTATTAGTGATTGAAGCGCCAAAACGCGCAGAAGATGCTGCGATCGTACCTATTACTGTCAAATCTTTAGTAGCGCAAACACCTGATAAATACATCAAGAATATTCACATCATCATTGATAATAATCCTGAACCTTATTCAGCTAATTTTCATTTATCGCCTGCGTTGGGTTTGATTGATATCTCTACTCGTATGCGTGTTGATCAATATACTGATATTCGAGCTATTGCTGAGATGAATGATGGCTCATTACATATGGTATCGCGGTTTGTAAAAGCATCTGGTGGTTGTAGCGCGCCAGCAGGTAAAGATGCAGCGGCAGCTTTGGCACGATTAGGCAAAATGCAAATTCGTATGCGTACACCTACACTCGGTGAACCTGTTCAAACTCAAGTTATCGTCAGCCACCCAAACTATAATGGTTTACAGTTTGATCAAGCGAGTCGTCGCTATATTCCTGCCCATTATGTAAAAAACATAAATATTAGTTATAACGACACGTCATTGATCAATGTTGATACAGGTATTTCCGTAAGTGAAGACCCCAGCATCCGCTTTACATTTACCCCAAAACTTAATGGTGTTTTAAAAGCGGATATTATCGATAGCGAAGGTCAGACTTTTAGTATGCAAAAAGAAATATAAATTTCTAACCCTAAAACAAAAAAGGCCGCAAAAGCGGCCTTTTTTGTTTTAGATTTTTAGATAATCACTATCGTCTAATTTTACAATCCTCATACGCTTTGGCATGGACTTGTTTAAAATGGCCGATACCATCGGTTACATCAGCATCATCTCTAAACATACCACCGCGATCAGCAGGCATATTCCGTAGTTGAAAACCAGTGTCCGCCTCTTCAAATTCTTTTTGAGTAAATTCTTCAGCTAATTTATCCACGACACATGAGCATTTATATGTTGCCTCATAAAGATTCATTTTAGGGTTAGCATTTATACACTCTTGTACATAATGCACCCGTGTAACTGTCGTAAAATCATTTGCTAAAACAAGGCTCGGCGCTGTGGCGACTAATCCAGCAACTAACAGCGACATACTGGCTCTTCTCATTTAGGTTCTCCTATAATTATTATAATGTTGAAATCAAAAGACTATTCTAAATTAGTGATAGTTCCCTTCGCTCATTTTGTCTGTAGAACATGAACCGATATCAGATAATACAGAACTAGTATAAAAAAACAGGCTTTTTTATCCACTATATATTTAACTTACGGTAAACTGTCGAGTTTATCTCCATAAAATACAACTTAGGCAGGAGAACGCCAATGAAAAAATTGTTACTTCATCTTGATACAGATCCAGTTCCTAGCGCATTTGATCAAGCGGTAGCCTATGATGCTGGTGTCGATAACATCATGGCTTACGGTGGTACGACGCGCGATAATGTAACACCTCATGTTCACGGCATGATTTTCACACGTGGCGGAAAAAACCTAAAAAATAGCGCCATTTTTATCGGTGGTTCTAATGTACCAGCAAGTGAACTAGTCGGCGCAGCTGTTAAAAAAGCGTTTTTTGGACCTGTTCGTGTCTCTGTGATGCTTGATCCTAATGGCTCTAATACCACTGCTGCAGCTATAGCGCGCAAAGTAATGCATAACTATGATATTACAGGTAAAAAAGTTGTTATTTTAGGTGCTGGTCCTGTTGGTCAACGTTCAGCACTATACTTCTTAAAAGAAGGTGCTGCTGAAGTCGTCATCACATCTCGCAGTTTAGCGAGAGCTAAAGTGATCACGGATCAAATGAAAGAAGCCTATGGTGTTGATGTAACTCCTGGTCAAAGTCGCAGTGATGAATCTGTCGAAGTCTTATTAAAAAATGCCCATGTTGCTATTGCCACTGGCCCAGCAGGCGTGTGTATTCTTCCAAAATCAGCATGGGAAGCAAGTGAAACATTAGAAGTTATTGCCGATGTTAATGCCGTGCCACCTTTGGGTGTTGAAGGCATGGAAGTCATGGATAATGGAACAGAAAAAAGTGGTAAACGCTTCTATGGTGCTATTGCCATCGGCAACTTTAAAATGAAGGTTCATCGTGGTGCTGTTTCATCATTGTTTGAAAGCAATGATCAATTCCTTGATGAAACAACTATCTATGATATTGCAAGTAAGATCGATTCTGAATAGTGAACGAATATTCGCAGGAAATCACTCACTCGGAACAGTGTGTTCGGGTGAGTGCACCAGCACGATTACATTTAGGTTTTCTTGATCTTAATGGCTCGTCTGGCAGAAAATTTGGCAGTATTGGGCTTGCTATCGATACCCATCAAACTGTCATTGAAGTACAACGTGCTGAAACATTAAGATTTGATGGCATTATTCCAATAGCGACTCAGCAAAAAGTTACCCAACTTGTTTCACAATTTTACAGTGCCATTGGTCAACATATTTCAATCGATCAGCGCGGCGTTGTTATTTCATTCAAACAGCTAATTCCTGAACACAGTGGCCTTGGCTCTGGTACCCAGCTCGCATTATGTGTTGGCACAGCATTATGTAGATTACATAACATTCCAATAACCACACCACAACTAGCGGCCTCATTAGGCCGTGGTGCTAGATCAGGTATTGGTATTACTACATTTGATCAGGGCGGATTTGTCGTTGATGCCGGTCTAGGCGAACAATCGCTAGTGCCCGCGTTAATCGCGCACTATTCCTTTCCTGAGCAGTGGCGCATTGTGTTGATCATGGACCCACAACATCAAGGTGTACATGGCACGAAAGAAATTAATGCTTTTAAAGAACTACCAACTTTTCCACTTGCTCATTCACAAGCCATCTGCCACCTAACCCTAATGAAGCTATTGCCGGCAGTGGTGGAACAAAATATTCAGTGTTTCGGTGAAGCTGTTACCGCAATACAACAATTAATCGGCGATCATTTTGCGCCTGCACAAGGTGGTCGATACACCAGTATTCAAGTTGCATCTCTTTTAGATTATTCACAAAAACTAGGTCATACAGGCATTGCCCAAAGCTCATGGGGCCCGACAGGCTGTGTGTTTGTAGAGGATGAGGACACAGCACAGAACTTAGTGACTAAACTGCAACATGAAGCTAAAAGCTTATTTGATACAGGTCATCAAATATCGTTTTGCATAGCTAAAGCCAATGCAAACGGTGCAAATATTGATATGATCACCTCAAAAAAAACATTCTGAAGGAATACTCATGACTAAACGCTCAATCATTCATATGCTTAACCCAATGGTCCATAACAGCCCTTTTGATATCAATATGGCTTTGGATGCTGGCTACGACTCAATCATTCCCTATGGCAACGTTAAACTCGAAGAAGTCTCTGGTTTAACCCAAGACGCAATATTTTCACGTGGCCCTGCGGGCGTAAAAAAAACCGGCTTATTCATTGGCGGTCGTGATATTGGCTTAGCAATGGATATGTTGGATGCAGCCAAAAAAGCCATGGTGCCTCCTTTCGAAATTTCAGTATTTGCTGATCCTAGTGGTGCATTCACAACTGCTGCTGCTTTAGTCGCATGTGTGGAACGTGAATTGAAGAAAAACTTTAAGCAAGAACTCAAAGGTAGTAAAGCGGTCGTGTTTGGTGGTACAGGTCCTGTCGGCTTAGCAACTGCTGTAATTGCTGCTGAACATGGTGCAGATACAACCATCGTTGACCACTTCTCTATTGATACTGCTCTTGAGTTTGCCGCTGAAGCAAAACGTCGTTACGGTGTTGAATTACGTGCTACGACAGCGGCATCTGATGCTGATAAAGCGCGGTTAGTTTCAAATACTGACATCGTTTTCTGCACGGCTAAAGCCGGTATTCAAGTCCTTAATTCATCTGTATTAGCAGATGCAAAACAACTGAAAGTCGCTGGTGATGTTAATGCGGTTCCACCATTAGGTGTTGAAGGTGTTGAGTTAATGGACTCTGGTGCTCCACTTATCCATGCACCACAGTGTGAAGGTGCTGTAGGTATTGGCGCATTAGCTATTGGTAATGTGAAATACCAACTGCAACAAGAACTACTAAAAGAAACATTAAAAGGTGACCAACCCGTTTATTTAGATTTCCGAAATGCCTTCAAAGGTGCACGTAAACTAGTTTAATTCGAACACTCTTGATGCAGAATCAGCACAAGTCGGTACTGATCTTTGCTCAAAGCGGACGCTTTTTAGCCCAATCGGCCACCCAAGCAGGTTACACTGTTTGGGTGGCCGATTGTTTTGGTGATACCGATACCATTGCAACAGCAGAACGTTGGCAGCAATTACCGACTCTATCTGAGTTATCTGAAAAAAAATTTATTGAAACAATAGATAAAATCACCCTAGGTGAGCGTTGTATATTAATCTGCGGTAGTGGTATAGAGCTTTTCTCAGACTTTCTTGCCAATCTACCCAGCAATGTGGAATACCTTGGCAATTCAATCACTACTGTCAAAAACATTAAAACACCATCAACATTTTTTAATCTGCTTAAAAAACTCAATATTCCGTATCCACAAACACGTTTTACCCCACCTGAACAGCACTCCAATTGGATACGCAAATCTGCAATGGGAATGGGAGGCATACATATTCAAAGTTTGAATGCATTAACTCACATTCCAAACGACGGTTATTTCCAAGAATATATCTCTGGTGTAAGTTGTTCAGCCTTATTTTTAGCCTCGAAAAAAACACTAACGATCCTGAGTATTAACAAACAGATTTTAGATCCTAGCCCTGAGTCACCTTTTCGCTTAGGTCGAATTGAAGCGCCATTACATCTTTCCAAAACAACGCTGCAAACACTAACGTCAATTATTGAAAAACTGGTATCAGCACTACCGCTTATCGGTTTGAATAGTATCGACTTTATCTACACGGCAACAGAACAATTACTTATATTGGAAATAAATCCTCGTCCAAGTGCATCAATGGAGTTAGTAATGACTGATAGACCAATTATCCAGCTACATATAGATGCATGTATGGATAACCTTGATGTAAGTAAACTAAACAATGTATCTTCGTTTAAGTGCTTAAGTTACTTTTATGCTGATAACGACTATTTAGTGCCCAATAACATGGTTTGGCCAGAAGTCTGTTCAGACATAGCTAGTGCTGAAAAAATTATTAAGCGGGGTGAACCGATATGCAGTGGCTTAGTCGAATGTAGTCAAAGTGACAGTGAAAAATTGCATTCCATTACTAAACAGAAAATACTCCGCCAATTAATTCCAGTCACTTGAAATTGTCGATATGTAATCCCATATTTATCTGGACATTTAATTTAGGAAGATCAGAATGAAACGCATCATGCTTTACTTGGCCACCAATCTAGCCATCATTTTAGTACTGAGTATCACATTACGCTTACTCGGTATCGGCAGTTTGCTCGATCAACAAGGTGTAAATTTAGATATTAATTCATTGTTAGTCTATGCTGCCGTCATTGGCTTTACCGGCTCATTTATCTCACTTGCCATTTCAAAGTGGACGGCGAAACACATGACTGGGGCAAAGGTGATAACAACACCAACAACTGAAACAGAACGCTGGTTAATCAACACAGTTCAAAAGCAAGCTCAACTAGCAGGAATAGGTATGCCTGAAGTTGCTATCTACAACGCTGCCGCACCAAATGCTTTTGCTACAGGTATGAATCGTAACAATGCATTAGTTGCTGTAAGCAGCGGCCTACTCCAATCAATGACACGTGATGAAGTTGAAGCAGTGTTAGCACATGAAGTCAGTCATGTTTCTAATGGTGATATGGTGACAATGGCTTTGATACAAGGCGTCATAAATACATTTGTCATTGTTTTATCACGCGTTATTGGTCATCTGGTTGACAGAACCGTATTTAAAACTGAGCGTGGCCACGGTCCCGCATTTTGGATTACCTCAATTGTTGCCGAATTAGTCTTAGGTATATTGGCCAGCATTATTGTTATGTGGTTCAGCCGCCAACGCGAATTCAGAGCAGATGCTGGTGCAGCACGACTAGTTGGTCCAGGAAAAATGATTGCTGCGCTTCAACGCTTGGCGGGTACATCAAAAGAAGCACTGCCCGATCAACTAAATGCATTGGGTATATCTGGTGGTCAAGGTGGAATTAGTCAATTATTTATGACTCATCCTCATATTGAGGATCGTATTGCAGCACTGAGAAATCTAGGTTAAATCGCAAGGTATTATCAT
The DNA here is from genome assembly GCA_041600795.1 of Methylophagaceae bacterium. Taxonomy (GTDB): domain Bacteria; phylum Pseudomonadota; class Gammaproteobacteria; order Nitrosococcales; family Methylophagaceae. Next base: position 9,130 of record JBFIJJ010000026.1, read on the forward strand.
CGGCAGATCAATACAATCTGCCGATGAGCTTGTATTTAACGATTAAAGATCATCATCCTCAAAGTTATAATCTAACTTATCTGACGGTTCATGAATGTAATAGCCTTGGGCGTAATCCACACCAAGACGCCATAACAATGCCAAGCTATTAGCATCGGATACAAATTCGGCAATGCTGCGTTTGCCAGCCTGTTTTGTCATTTCAATGATGGCTTTGACTGCTGCCTGATTTTCAGCATCTTTAGCCATATTTTCGACAAATGTACCGTTAATTTTTAGATAATCAACATCCAGCGCGTTTAGGCTTTGAGAAAAGTCTAGTCCTGAACCAAAATGCTCTAAACCAAATTCACAGCCAATATTTTTTAGTTTCGCAATGGTAACAGCGGCATGTTCTAAATTATTCAGAGCCGCTGTTTCGCTAATTTCAAATACTAAAGCACCGCCATCTAAATTCTGTTCATTAAGCAAGGCACATAACCAATCAACAAACTCGGCATTGTTTAAAGTCTGTTGTGAGAGTTTGATAAAGAAACGCGTTTTAGGATGTTTTTGTCTGTGTTCAGATAAACTCAAAATTGAGGCTTTGATAACCCAGTTATCAAGATCCATCATGACATCCAATTTCGAAATCTGATCAATAAATGTATCGGCTTTGATTTGGCTACCGTCGCTATCTCGCCAGCGAAGTAAAACCTCATAAAGCTCTTGTTCTTCACCGTGCAGACTGACAATTGGCTGATAATTTAGGTACAAGGCTTTATTTTCAATAGCATCATTTAAGCGTTCGGCCCATACTTCGGCACTATCTCCACCATGAGACATATCATCTTGGATAGACAAGGTTGGCTGATATCGAACAACTGTATTACCACCAGCATGTTGTGCCTGTGTACACGCCTTATCTGCTAACTCTAAAATCGCCTCACAAGAGGAGACACGTTCAGATATACGGCTTATACCGATACTACAGTGAACATCAACCATTTTACCGTTGACGTGCGATGCGTAATCATCAACAGCTTTGCGATATGCTTCTGCTCTCGCATCAACATAAGCATCATCGTCACTTGCGACTATAACGGTGAACACTCTGTCAGAATAACGTCCTAAAAGGTCGGTATCGACTAGTTCTCTGCGTAATAAATCGGCAAGACTTTTTAATACGACATCACTCGCAGCCAAACCGACTTGTTCTCTTATCGTTCTTAGATCATCGATAACAATATAAAGTAATGCTGCATCACCCTGCCCACTTCCAGCCTTACCCGCAATTTTAGTTAATTCATCAACAAAACGGACACGGTTATAAAGCCCCGTTAAGAAATCACGTTCACGTAAAAAATCAGTGTGATGATCCGACGGCAGTTTTTCCTGTTCGTCACGAACGACAACCTGAATACACTCTTCGCCTTCAACTTGGGCATGACTAAATTCAATATTTGCTTTAAAGCCGCTACCATCGGCGCGGACACAATGCACGATAACCGTTTGAGGCTTAGAGTTACTTTCTTCTGTGAACTGTCGAAAGCTCGATTTAAACTTACTATGGTCATCAACAGTGACCATATCTAAAAATGGTAAACCATCTATATCTTCGGCCTCGTCATAGCCAAATAACGTTAAATAAGCTTGGTTAACATAAATATGCATGCCTTCATGCATGTAGGCCACAGCATCTCTAGAACTTTCTAATAACAAGCGAGAGCGTTTTTCACTTTCTCGTAAAGCACGTTCGTTGCGACGAGATAAACGTCGCATATACAAATTTTGAAGTTCGCGTTCAACACAAAATTGTAAACGTTTACTATCTGATACAGGCACTATATCTTGAGCACCGATTGAATAGAGTTCATCAATACTGTCAGTGTTTGAAACTAAAACTATACACGGCAGATCGCGACCCAATCGATGCACAAATCCAGCTAATTCTCTCGGGGGAGCAGCAGTTACTGTATCGCGACAAATCATCAAATCCCAGGTCTGATTTGTTAGTGCTTGCTCAATCTCAGATAGACTATCAAAACGTGTCGCCCTCACTGCATGACCAATACTACGCAATGAATTTGTAATAGTGTCGGCTTCAGTCAGTGAATCATCAACTAACAATAGTCGTAAAATACCCTCCGCTCTAGCCACTCGTTTTGTCCCCTCTCTCTATAGGTGTAGGCCTTTTGCCTTCTAATTGAGTCATTTGACCTTCAATCCAATGGTATGCCTCTTTATTTACATCAGCTGCAATCTTATCCTGAGTGGCTATCTTAGCGCCAATCACTATTTTAATCACGCCTGGCGTTTTAATAAATCCATGGCGAGGCCACACTTTACCAGCATCATGTGCAACAGGAATAATCGGCACTCCAGCTTCAACTGCCAAACGCGAACCACCAATACCAAATCGTCCGATAAAGCCGTTAGCAATACGTGTCCCCTCTGGAAATATCACAACCCACGCACCTGACTTCAAACGTTCTTTACCTTGCTCAATAACTTGCTGTAAGGCTTTTCTGCCCGCACCCCGATCAATTGCAATCGGATTTAATGCAGCCAAACCCCAACCAAAAAAAGGTATCCACAACAATTCACGCTTTAATACCCAAACTTGGGGCGGAAAAATTGCCTGCAAAGCTAATGTTTCCCATGTCGATTGATGTTTACACATAATGACACAGGGTTGCTCAGAAATATTCTCTAATCCTTCTACTTGATAGCTAATGCCACAAATTTTTTCAAGTAACCACAAATTAGATATCGCCCACTGGCTGATAATTTTATAGCGCCACTTAAATGGGAAAGGTAATGACAATACACCTAAAAGTGAGAACACAACAGCCGTTGTACTATGCAACACTGCAAATATGAGTGACCTAATAACTAGCATTACACAGATGGCTCCAATAATGCCGTCGCGACTGCGGCTAAATCATCATAGACTGCTACATCATCAGACAAGCCAGCCATCTCCGTTTTAGCTCCACGACCGGTTCTGACTAAGATAGGTTTAGCACCAACCGATCTTGCCGCCCCAATATCTTTTTTAGAATTACCTACAGCAGGAACACCTTCAAGATTAATCCGTAAACGATGCGATAATTCAGCATACGATCCATCTTGTGGTTTGCGACAATCACACTCATCATCGGGACCGTGTGGGCAAAACAGAATGGCCTCAATTTTACCGCCTACTTGTGCCAACATACGGCGCATTTTGCTGTGGATACGATTCAAGGTTTCAGCATCAAGCAATCCTTTAGCGATGCCTGATTGGTTTGTTATAACAACAACACGATAACCCGCATGATTGAGTCTAGCGATGGCTTCTAAACTACCCTCGATAGGCTCCCATTCAGCTGGCGATTTAATAAAATCATCTGACTCATGATTGATAACACCATCTCGCCCTAGAATTATCAATGCCATCGTATTACTCCAATTAACCTTGTAAGCTCGAAATGTCAGCTACACCCAAAAATAGTGCTCGTGTCTGATTTAATAATGCCAGACGATTGTGTCGTACGGCGGGTTCATCCGCCATCACCATAACATTATCAAAAAAGCCATCAACTGTTTCTCGCATATTAGCTAATGTCGTTAATACTGCTGTGTAATCTGACTGCGCCATTAATGGTGCAACTTCAACCTGAACCGCATTGATACTGTCAGCGAGTGCCTTTTCTGCCGGCTCGATCAATAAGGCTTTATCAATTGCCCCAAGCTCACCTTCAGCATCATTTTTTCGCAAAATATTGGCAATACGTTTATTCGCTGCTGCCAATGCTTCTGCCTGTTCCATTTGACGAAATACTGCTACCGCATCCAAACGATGCATAAAGTCTAATGGCTTGGTTGGTTTGACCGCGATTACAGCTTCAAATACATCTGGTTTATAGCCTTGCTCTGCGGCATAACCTCGTAAACGTTCCAGTAAATAAACCGTAACTTGCTCAACAACATCTTTTTCAGTTAATTGATCATTAAATTGCTGTTGTGCATAGCTGAGCAATTCAACCAAATCAATATCTAATTTGCTTTCAATGATAATACGCAAAGCACCTAAAGCTGCTCGTCGCAATGCAAACGGATCTTTAACACCTGTCGGTGGCTGACCAATTCCAAATAGACCAACTAAAGTATCCAATTTTTCAGCCAAACTAACTGATAAACCTGTTTTTGTCTGTGGCAGTTGGTCACCAGAGAATCGAGGCAAATATTGTTCATCTAAGGCTTCTGCTACATCAGCATGCTCGCCATCTAGTTTGGCATAATAACGCCCCATAATCCCTTGTAAATCAGGAAACTCACCCACCATTTCCGTCACAAGATCACATTTGGCTAGATTAGCTGCACGCTCTGCCAACGCCGCATCACCATCAATATCAGATGCAATTTTGGCCGCTAATTTGCCGACTCGAACCGATTTGTCAAACACGGTTCCCAATTTGTTTTGGAAAACAATGGTTTTAAGCTGTTCCTGACGATCAGCTAATGGTCGCTTCCGATCCGTTTCCCAGAAGAAAGCGGCATCACTTAAGCGAGGTAAAATAACACGCTCATTACCAGCAATAACTTGAGCAGGATCACGGCTTTCAATATTACAAATCGTGATGAAATAAGGTAATAAAGCACCAGAATTATCTCGAACAGCAAAATACTTTTGATGTTCTTCCATAGACGATATTAATGCTTCTGCGGGTAACTCAAGAAAGCGCTGATCAAACGATCCTGACAAAGCAACCGGCCATTCAACTAGCCCTGTAACTTCATCTAATAAGTCTTCATTAATCACCGCTTCACCACCCAATTTTGTGGCCAACTCTAATACTTGACCACGAATTGCTTCTCGACGAATCGTCATCTCAACAATGACGTGCCCCTCAGTTTCAAGTTGCGGTGCATAGGTTTGGGCTGATTGAATACGGATCGCAGCAGGATGATGAAAACGATGACCACGAGTTTCACGACCAGACGTCACACCCAATAACTCAACCGGTATAACCTCATCGCCAAATAATAAGACTAACCAATGTACTGGACGAACAAATTCACCAGGCAAGGCACCCCAGCGCATACGTTTTGCTATTGGCAAGTCATTTAAGGCTTGTTGCAAAATAGCTGCGATCAAGCTACTGGTTTCAGCACCTATTTGCTGTTGTTTAAATACAAACCAAGCACCTTTGTCTGTTTCAACTGTTTCAAGATCGTTGACCGTCACACCACAAGAGCGAGCAAATCCTTGTAAGGCTTTAGTTGGATTACCATCATCATCAAAGGCTGAGGCAACAGCTGGACCACGACGTTCAACTAACCGATCTTGTTGACGGGTTTGCAAACCATCAACCACAATCGCCATGCGCCGTGGTGCTGCATAACTTCGGATCGACTCAAAGCGTAATTCAACTTTTTCAAGACCTTGTTGTACACTTGCTTGAAATGCCTCAATTAATTTTTTGAGTGACTTTGGCGGTAATTCTTCCGTACCTAGTTCAATCAATAAATCGCGTACATCACTCATTATTTTGCCTCCATGTCAGCATTAGCTAACATTGGGAAGCCCAATGATTCACGGCGATCATAATAAGCTTGAGCAACCGCCCGCGCTAAGGTACGTACTCGTAAAATGAAGCGTTGACGCTCAGTGACAGAAATCGCTTTACGCGCATCTAATAAATTAAATGTATGTGATGCTTTTAATACTAATTCATAAGCAGGTAGCGGTAAGCCAGCGTCAATCATTCGAGCACTCTCACGTTCACAGGTATCAAATTGTAAAAACAAATTTTCAACTTCTGCCTGTTCAAAGTTATAGGCAGACATTTCGACTTCGTTTTGGTGGAACACGTCACCATACGTCACTTTACCCATTGGACCATCAGCCCAAACTAAATCATAAACACTGCTCACACCTTGCAAATACATGGCGATGCGTTCAAGACCATAGGTAATTTCACCGGTTACAGGACTACATTCCAGTCCGCCAACTTGTTGGAAGTAGGTAAACTGGGTTACTTCCATGCCGTTGAGCCAAATTTCCCAACCTAGTCCCCATGCACCCAATGTCGGTGATTCCCAGTTGTCTTCAACAAAACGAACATCATGAATAGACGTATCTAAACCCAACATATGCAATGAACCTAAATACAGTTCTTGGATATTAATCGGCGACGGTTTAAGTACTACCTGAAATTGATAATAATGTTGTAGACGGTTTGGATTCTCGCCATAACGACCATCTGTAGGACGACGTGAAGGCTGAACATAAGCTGCACTCCAAGGCTCTGGGCCAATAGCACGCAAGAATGTAGCAGGGTGAAATGTACCTGCGCCTACTTCCATATCATAGGGTTGTAACAAAACACAGCCTTGCTCAGCCCAGTATTGTTGTAATCGCAGGATTAGTTCCTGAAACGTTTTTGGCGTTTCCGCCACGGTTACTGCTGTTGTAGTCATCAGTTAAACATCACAATCTATAAACAAAAACCTTGTGATTATAGCGAATATCTTGAACGATATGGGTGATAGCTTTATCAATATATAGGATCATAATTAAATCACCGGTTTGTCACCGTTTAAATTAAGGTAAAATCATGCCCAGTTATTTTTATTTGTGATAAAGCCATGAGCCGACATATCGGGATCGTAATGGATCCAATTGCAGCAATTAATATCAAAAAAGACAGTAGTTTTGCCATGTTACTTGCAGCTCAAGCCAAGGGCTGGTCATTGTTTTACATGGAGCAACAGGATATCTTTCTGAATCAGGGAATGGTTTCTGCTCAAATGACGCCTTTAACTGTAAAGGAAGATTCTCAGAGTTGGTATAGTTTGGGTGAGTCACAGACAAAACCTCTATCCGATCTTGATGCCATATTAATGCGAAAAGATCCGCCCTTTGATATGGAATATATCTACAGCACCTACCTATTGGAACAAGCGCAAGCTGCGGGCGTTTTAATCATCAATAATCCACAAAGTTTGCGTGATGCCAATGAAAAATTATTTACCGCTTGGTTTCCACAATGCTGTCCTCCGACCTTAGTTACCCGCAAAGCGAGTCTAATTCGACATTTTCATCAGCAACACCAAGACATTATTTTAAAACCACTTGATGGCATGGGCGGGGCTTCAATATTTCGTGTTAAACCTGATGACCCTAATATTAGTGTGATCATCGAAACACTAACTGAACATGGTCAAAAATCAGTTATGGTGCAAAAGTTTATCCCTGAAATTATTGATGGCGATAAACGCATTCTTATGATCAATGGCGAACCTGTAGACTATGCGCTTGCCCGGATCCCCGCTCAAGGTGAAACCAGAGGCAATCTTGCTGCCGGCGGTCGCGCCGAAGGGCGTTCACTGACTGAGCGAGATCGCTGGATTTGTTCACAAGTAGGGCCTATTCTCCGTGACAAAGGGCTTATTTTTGTTGGATTAGATGTTATTGGTGATTATTTAACCGAAATAAACGTGACTAGTCCAACCTGTATCAGGGAACTCGATACACAATTTAACCTCAATATTGCTGGCGATTTAATGAACAGCATAGAGCAACACTTATCATGAAGTTTTTATCTTTAATATTACTCGTTTTTACCTTGTCATTAACTGGCTGTAACCAAGAGCCTCAAGCACGACAAGCCAAGTTTTATGCATTTGGCACTGAAATTGATGTCAGTCTGTTTGGCGTTGATGACGATACAGCTAACAACACCGTTGATGTACTGGAACAGTCATTTTCAAACGTTGACAATACCTGGCATGCTTGGCACCCAAGCACGTTAACAACGATAAACACAGCAATTAAAAACGGCGAGCCTATTAAAGTCACTGACGATGTGGCAAGCCTTATAACGCTTGCTAAAACTATCGCCATTAAAAGTCAGCATCTATTCAATCCTGCTGCAGGCAAACTATTTGAGCTATGGGGCTTTCATGGCGATGCATGGTTTGAATCTCATCCACCGCCAGCACAAGCAGATATCGATAATTGGTTAAATGCACATCCAACCATGGAAGATATTTCAATTACTAACGGCGTATTAACCAGTAGCAATCCTATGGTCAAGATTGGTTTTGGTGCTTTTGCCAAAGGTTATGCAGTTGATAGCGCCATTAATGCACTAAAAAAACAAGGCATTACTAATGCCATCGTCAATATTGGTGGTGATTTACGCGCCATTGGTTCTCATGGCAAACGACCATGGATTATCGGTATTAGACATCCTCGCCAAGATGGTATGGTGGCTTCAATCGCTTTGCAAGGTGATGAAAGTGTCTTTACATCAGGTGATTATGAACGTTTTTTTGAATACGAAGGTAAACGTTACCCGCATATTCTAGATCCAAGGACGGGTTATCCCGCTGATCACGCGACATCAGCAACGGTATTACATAGCAATGCCTCTGAAGCAGATGCTGCTGCAACAGCACTTTTTGTTGCAGGTGATGATTGGCCTAAAATTGCCGGTTCAATGGGCATTGAATACGTTATGCTAATTAAACCCGACGGCCAAATTGAGATGAGCCCTAAGATGGCTGAACGCATACAATTGATTAATAATCAAAAACCGGCCACTATTAGACCTATTGAATACGCAAGCAACTCATAGTTATGGGAAAAATCACAGCCACTGACCGGCTCATATTCACCCTGTTATTTTCTATTATTATTAACCTGACCATCGTGTTAGGCGTGAGTTTTGACGCAACATCGCCGCCAACAAATCAACCTCGTATTAATCTTGAAATAACCTTGGTTAAACAACAAACTGAGGACGCACCAGAACAAGCGGATTTTCTTGCTCAGGCTAATAATGAAGGCGGTGGCGAGACTGAACAAAAGTCGCCCGATCCAACACCAGATATAACCGAGCTTGTTGAGCAAGATACACCTTCCGAACCTATACAGCTTGATGCCGTTCAGCCTGAAGCGGTGACTGAAACACTAGAGCCTGTGCTAGAAGCAGTAGTGCCAGAACCCGAGCCGGCACCGCCGCAACCAGAGCCAGAGCCACCTCAACCCAAGCCTGTAAAACCAAAACCATTACCGGCCCAACCCGAAAAGATAATTACGGCAAAACAAGCTGAACGTAAAGTGGCCACTACACCTGAGATAGCTGAAAAACAAGAACCTGCTGAAATACCAGAGCAGCCTACTTTATCGGCTAGTGAATTGATGATGAATGCCCAAACTCAAATTGCTCAATTAGAAAAGCAATTTAATATGTCGCGTATGGAATTAAGTAAACGCCCCAAAAAACGTCGTATCTCGGCTGCAACCAAGGAATATGCCGCCGCTGCGTATATTAAAGCATGGGCATCAAAAGTCGAACGTATTGGTAATTTTAACTACCCTCAAGAAGCCAAACAAAAAGGCATTAATGGTAGCCTGATGTTGTCAGTGGATATCAACCCCGATGGCAGTGTACCTGCTAATGGCATTGTGGTGTCGCGTTCATCTGGCTACAAAGTGCTGGATGATGCTGCAATTAAGATTGTTCGTTTAGGCGCACCTTATTCCGTTATTCCTGAAAATGTGCTGCTAGGTAATGATATGTTAACCATTACCAGAACATGGAAATTTGAAACAAATGGCTTATCTGCTCGATAAGCTCAATTGTTTCTGTGCAAGCTGATAACCTTGCTGAGCTTTGCTGATATCACTTGGTCTCACCGGAAGTTGTGAACATAATTGCTCGGCAAGCAGTTTGAGCTGTTCAACCGAGCCTGATTTTAACTCCAACTCAATTTCATGAATTATCTCACTGCTATTGCCGCATCGTACTTCGCCACGATCATAAGCTAATTCGATTTCACTACCGTCAGCCAGCATTAACTGGATAGTTTGTCGGATAAAATCGGTGGTAAATAATTCTGAAATGTTATCCCAAATCGCGTTATCACTAACAATGTCAGCCAAGGCCGTGTCCTTAAGTTTGCTTATATTCCAGTTTGGACTAGCAAGCTCATGCTCCCACTCATCACGTTGATGAAACCCATTCACAACAACACCTGATGTTTTGACAGTTTGCAGCCATTGCCCGTTACAACAACGCATTCGTAAGCCAAGGCCGCGCTGCATTAAGTCTAAAGCTAAGGTATCAAAGTAAGTACTAACTAAATTGTTCGACTTTATTTCACTTTGCATCAGTGATGCAATTGATGACAATGTCGACAAGTCGAGCGTGTCACTTTGTTCAACACAAAGCTTAATTTCTTGTTCTAAACTCATCGCTGTAACAGAGGTGCTAAATAATGGCCCGTATATGATTCAGCATGTTTTGCAACCTGCTCTGGTGTGCCTACCGCCACAACCATACCGCCACCAGAACCACCTTCTGGCCCCATATCAATGATCCAGTCGGCTGTCTTAATGACATCTAAATTATGTTCAATAACAACGATGGTATTACCTTTATCGCGTAATCGATGTAACACTTTTAATAACTGTTCGATATCAAAAAAGTGTAAACCGGTAGTAGGTTCATCCAGAATGTACAGCGTCTTGCCGGTGTCACGTTTTGATAATTCTTTAGCTAACTTAACCCGTTGCGCTTCACCACCAGATAACGTGGTCGCATTCTGGCCTAGTTTGATATAGGTCAAACCAACATCAATCAGTGTTTCCAGTTTTTTAGCAACTGTTGGAATATTGACGAAAAATTCGCTGGCTTCCTCAATGGTCATGTCCAATACATCAGTAATCGTTTTGCCTTTATAGCGAATATCCAAGGTTTCACGGTTATAGCGTTTGCCTTTGCAGATGTCACAAGGCACATAAATATCAGGTAGAAAATGCATTTCAACCTTGATCAAACCATCGCC
>JBFIJJ010000027.1:0-19434 GCA_041600795.1 Methylophagaceae bacterium
GCATCGATAAGGGTAACGCTAAGACATCAATGGCTAATGCAACACCGACAGCAGCAAACGGAACACTGATAATTATGATCAGTGGATTGAGCAGGGATTCATATTGAATTGCCATAACGACAAACACTAAAAACAATGCCAGCAATAACAACATGGTGGTTAATTGTTGCTGCGCTTCCAGTGCTTTTTGAGAGCCGCCATCATACAAGGTATAACCCTCAGGCAAGCTAATTTGTTGGCGTAATGCTTGAAGCGAAGCCAACGCTTCGCCGAGTGTTGTGCCTTCGGTCAGTGATGCTGTTAACTCAACGATACGCATTTGGTTTTCGCGTTTGATCGAACTTGCTGATTCAAGTAGCTCAATCGAGCAGACAGAGCCAAGGTAAATTGCTTGTGAGCTTTCGGTAGCAGGAAATAGAATAATTGATTCCAAATCTTGCGGATTGGTCATGGTCGATTGTGGCAGACGAAGGCGGATATCATAGGTTTTGTCACCATCAATAAAATCGCTAATAGTGATGCCTTCTAATGCGACTTGAGTGGCTTGTTTAACATCTTGTAGATTTATCCCGAGCAATGCTGCTCGTTCACGATCTAGTTTTATTGCTAACTCAAATTGTTGTTCTTCAGCAGAATGACTGACATTACTCAGGCCGGGGATGCGTTTCATTTTATCGGCAATCGAATTTGCAAGCGATTTCAGGGTTTGATAATTCTCACCTTGGAGTCGCAAGCTGATATCGTCATCGCCACTATTAGTCCTAATACCTCTAATTCCGCGTTGTGACATACGAACTTCAAAGCCAGCCAGTTGCTGTTGGGCGATGAGTGTGTTCATGTTTTTTATCCATTCACCACTACTCATTTGCCGTTTTAACATGGGTTTTAATTGAACGATAATGGTAGCTCGGCTTGGCGTTTCACGTTGCGAACGACCATGTACTGAACCGCCGAGTAAGGTATAAACTGTTTCTGTTTCGGGTTGTTGTGAAAATAGGTGCTCAATAAGTTGGGTTCGTTGATCCATCTCATCTAAAGAAATACCTGAATCAGCCGTGATTCTTGCCGTGATTCTGCCATCATCCAAATTTGGCAGAACAATTTGTTTGCCACTAACAAATACAGGGTAGGCAACAACCAAACTAATTAAAAAAGCCACAACAACCAATAGCCGGTGACCGAGCAAAAAGCCAATTAATGTTGCATAGCCTGTCTGTAAAAGTTCGACGCTGTCATCGATAAAACGTCGAATAGCAGAATGAGGTTGATGGGTCACTCGTGCTGCAAAAGCAGGCACTAAGGTTAAGGCAATAATTAAGGAGGCAAAAATAGCGGCTGAAATGGTAAAGATTAATTCGCTAAATAATAAGCCGGTTAGTCCCCCGATAAACAGAAAAGGCAACACAGCTGATAAGTTGGTTGATGTTGCAGCAACAATAGCGCCACTGACTTCATTGGCAGCATCTGTACTGGCATCTAGATTAAATTGCTTTTCTTGTTTTTGATGACGGGAGATGTTTTCAAGCATCACTATCGTATTATCAACTAACATACCCACGCCTAAGGCCAAACCACCTAAGGTCATGACATTCAGTGTTAAACCACCGAAGCCCATCAAAATACAGGTGAACATAATAGCGATTGGAATGGCGCTGCCAATAATCAGCGTACGACGCAAATTACCAAGAAACAGGTAAACCACAGACATGGCTAGAAATGCACCACTGATAGCGGCTAAGGTGGCATTTTGTAATGATTGAAGTATATAGATTGATTGATCGCTGACCGTAGTAATTGTGATGTCTTGAGGCAAGATATTTTGAGAATGTAGCCAAGCAAGTCGTTGTTTAACCACATCAACGACGGCCGTGGTATTAGCGGTAGGTTGTTTCTGAATGGAGAGTTTGACACCACTGATACCATCAGCACGGACCTTAATACGCTCATCAGAGTGGGAATCAACAATTTCTGCAACGTCACTTAAATAAACGGTATTACCTTTGTTATAGGCGATGGGTAATTGCTTTATTTGATCGATGGAAGTTAACCGCCCATTTAGTCTGCCAGTGATTTCATTCTCACGCATTTGCAACAAACCGATGGCTTCATCTTTGTTGGATGTTTGCAATGCATCAATAATTGCTTGATAACTTAAACCAACCGCAGCTAAACGACGTTGATCCGGGATAACTTGGATTTCTCGAATTAAGCCACCACCGACTTCGGAAGAGGCAACCCCCGGTAGGTTAAGAAACCACTTCTGTAATACATCATCAACCCACGTTCGCATTTCTACCGGTGTGCGAAGATCAGAGCTAATGACAAATTCCATAACTGGGATTTGAGATGGATCGAGTTTATAAATTAATGGCGGATCAATACGTTCGGGTAAATAACGTTTAGCACGATCAAGTCGTGTGCTGGCATCACGTAAAGCAACATCGATATCTTTGCCATAATCAAACGCTAAATCAACAGTAGCAATACCGCGTTCGGTATTTGATTGGACGTTAATAAGATCCTCGGTGATCGCAAGCTGTTCTTCAAGTTGACGTGTGACACTATCTTCCATAACAGACGCTGGTACACCAGGATCAAGAATACGAACTCGCACTTCTGGGTAAATAATTTGAGGCAAAAGATCGATGGCAAGACGTGTTAAGGTAAACAAGCCTAATATAATGACTGCAAGCGCAATCATTGAGACACCAATCGGGTGATGTATCGACCAAGCTGCCAGATTGCGTTGAGGCGCTTTCATCGTTATTCCTGCGATGATGTTTGTTTTGAAAAAGGCGTTACTACCGTAACGATTTTGTCTTTATGTAAGTTGGTATAACCGCGAGTGATTACTTGCTCACCCTCATTAAGTCCATCTATTATTTCAATGGCATCATCAATTTTAAGTCCTGTAATTACCGGTCTTATTTGGGCATGTTGCTGTGCATCAACAATAAAGACGTAATCACCATTATTTGAACGACGCAAAGCGTTAAAGGGAATCAATAAACGAGCTTGTTCTTGGATTTGTAAGGTGACGCGGGCTAGCTGTCCGGGTTTAGCTCCTTTGGGTACGGGATTTAGTGTTATTTCTATGGTTCCTGTACGTGTGATTGGATCGAGTGTTGGAAATATACGGCTGATTGTCGCAGAAAGTGGCTTTAGATCGGGTAAGGCATCGATGGTCATGGTGACTTTATCACCAACATTTAATTTATTAATCAGTAGTTCAGACACATCGAGTTCAATAATTAGCGCGCTCTGATCTGAAATAGTCATTAAATGTGTATAACGTTCTGCAATATTGCCTTGTTCACTAAGACGCTCACTAACTAAACCAGAAACAGGAGCACGCATGACGGTGTAATCAAGCCGGGTTAATAACGCTTGTTGATCGGCCTTTGCTACTGCTAATTCCGTTTCAACACGGGTTATTTCTGTTTGCGGGGTCAGGCCGCGCTCAGATAAGCCTTTAATACGTAATAGATCTTTTTCTGCTTTGCGAACCGTTGCTTGAGCTCGAGCCAATTGAGCACGAAGTAAGCGGTCATCCAATTTAGCCACGATCTCGCCTTTTGTAACTTTGTCACCTTCATAAAAGGGTAAAGTGGTAATTTGACCTTCTTCTTGGTTATAGATTTGGATATCACGTAAGGCTGTTAATGTGCCGGAGCGTTGGCGTTGAATACTGATGGTTTTTGTTTGTGCGGTTACTACTTCGACCAAATGTGGTTTTTCTGATTTGTTTTTAGCTGGTGGTTCTTGCTGATTACAACTGAGTAGACTAAGGCTGATAAGGCATAAGATGATTAAACGCATGGCCACTCTGCTCGAACTTGTGAAAGGTAGAAGACTATTGTTGTGATTCTAACCTTTAAATATGACTTTGTATCGCTCTCAATTGTGGAAATAATGTGCACGCGTTTTTAGACTAAATTCCAAGAAATAGGGATAGGCCTTTATAACGCCATCATATCAGACAGTGATAACGTATTAATCTTAGTGGTAGAGGAAGCGACTTTCTTATCTTGCATAGTGTTATAGCCCCAATCTGCAAAATATAGTTCAACATCATTTAAGCGTGAATCACTAATAACATTGCTTAATGTTGGAAGACGATCTTCAACGAATAAGATACGTTGCTGTGGATTTGTTGCTATTAGGTCTGCGAGTATTTGTTGCTTGCTTAAACCCCGATCGAGCCCATAGACCTGTGCTTCTGGTACGGAAACGGAATTGGCTTGCAATATCTGGTGTACAAAGCGCTCTTGTTTGGTGGTGATGATATAACACTGGCTGGATTCAATCTGTCGAAGTTTTTCAGCTATACCATCAAATAGAGGATTCATCGCGATCCATTCATTTATGTTTTCACCAATCCAGCGATCACGCGTTTGACCAAACTGCTGTTTTAATTCTTCAATAATTAATTGATCACGGCGAATAAGTTGTGAAATTGAGGCGGCGAAGTCGTGTAATAACCGTTCTACCGTTCTACCTTCAAATAACATGCGAACAATTAACGCTGCTTCATAGCCTGTCTCCATCACTGGACGAACTTGTCTAAACAGATCGGAGATAGCATCAGGCATCGCGCTCGGCATGTCTGACCATAATGAACTGGCAACTTTCCAGCCAGTTACACCGGTTTCGACAGCGCTATCACAGATAACACCATCGAAATCGAGCGCATAAAGACGATTTGGCATAATTATTTTAATAAGCAGTGTTTTGTGAAGTCGCCAGCTTCATTAACTGACCAGTCACCTTTTGGTTTTTCTTTCATATCGGCACACCAAGCATCACTTCCCACTTCAGGTGAGCAAGCCGTGAACGATAAAACAGCAGCTAGCGCAAGCAAAATGGCAAATGGTTTTTTTAGTGATGTCATATTGAATTCCTTTGTTTTTAATAGTTATTTAGATACTCTGGTTTGACCATTGACGGTCATCAAGCGAACCCGATCGCCTACCTGAAAAGGGTGAGCAGGATCATGTTTTTGTACGATAGAGATTGTTTCATTAGTTTTAGTCAAACGAATTACTAACTCGACACCTTGGCTTTTAGTCGCTTCTTCTTCAAGCGCGCTGCCAGCAAGACCACCTGCTACAGCACCGACTACGGCAGCAATAGCTGCACCTTTGCCATCCCCAATTGTGCTACCAGCAATGCCACCTACCGCACCGCCAGCAACCGTCCCGATAGGGGTTTTAGTGCCTTCAATGACGACTAATCGTGTTTCTTGCACAGTACCGTATCGTACCGTTTGAATTTGTCTAGCATCTTCACGCGAGTAACTGTCGCCTTGTAAATTGCTGGCACAGCCGACTAATAATGAGCCAATGCACAAACAGGTTACAAGCAAAAAGCGTTGGTATTTCATGATGGTACCTCACAATAAATAGCTGTCAGAGTATGTATCTAGACAGTGTTATTGCTTATTTTATTCCTGACTAAAGACTATTTTGCCATTAAAAATAGTATGGCTAACCTGATTCTGGAATAACCAGCCTGTAAAAGGACTGTTTTTACCCGCACTGATGAATTCTTTTGGATTACATTCATAATGTGAATTTGGATCAAAAATACACAAATCAGCAATACCACCAACTTTGAGGCGACCTGCATCAATACCGAGAATATCAGCAGGCTGACAGGTCAAACTGGCGATGGCCTGCATTAGCGTTAACTCTTCATCATCAACTAATTTCATAGTTAATGGCAACATGGTTTCAAGCCCGGAAATGCCTGGCATGGTCTCGGCAAAAGGGCCTAACTTGGCATCGTTATCGAGAGGTTGATGGTTAGAGCTGATTGCCGAAATAACACCATCACGTAAACCTTGTTGAAGCTGGTCTCTATCGCGTGTGCTACGAAGTGGTGGCAGTACATGACTTAAACTATCGTAATTGCCTATATCATGTTCACTTAAGTGAAGGTGATGAGGACTGACATCTGCCGTTACAGGCAAGCCTTTTTTCTGTGCGTCACGAATCATATCAACTGCTTTGCCAGTAGATATATTGTGGAAGTGTGCACTAACGCCTGTCTTTTCAATCAATAGCAGATCACGCGCGATTGCAATTGTTTCAGCGGCTTCAGGTATGCCTCCTAAGCCTAGCCGTGTGCTGACGGTGCCTTCGTGGATACAACCTTGTGCTTGTAGCCAAGGATCGGATGCATTGATGAAGATGGTCAAATCAAGTGTAGCGGCATATTCCATCGCTCTGCGTAGAATTAGCGTATTTTTAATTGGGCGAGTGCCATTACTGATACCGATACAACCGGCTTTTTTCAAGGCCAGCATCTCACTTAATAAATCGCCTTGCAGATTTTGGGTGAGGGCACCAATAGTGTAGACCATGGCTCGTCCGGCTTTTTTGGCACGATCTTCGATTAATTCAACAACTGCCGGGGTATCAATAACAGGCGCTGTATCTGGAGGAATACATAAAGAGGTGATGCCACCTTTGACTGCAGCACGAGTTTCACTATCAATCGTTGCAGTGTGTTCCTGGCCAGGTTCGCGTAATCGAGCACATAAGTCGATTAAACCTGGGCATACAATTTGACCGCTAGCATCAATTGTTTTGTCAGCGTCGAAGCCTGCAAGCTCATCTGCAATGGCAACAATTTTGCCATCACTAATAAAGATATCATGATGGCTATCTAATTGGCTGGCAGGGTTGATTATTCGCCCATTAGCGATGCGTAGTTTCATAATTAAATCTCGTGTAGTTCTGACTGTGCACCGAGTGCCATCGACATTACAGCCATACGTACTGCAATACCGTGAGTGACTTGCTCTAAAATGACTGACTGTGGCCCATCAGCAACTGCAGAAGCGATTTCAACGCCACGATTGATTGGGCCGGGATGCATTACAATTGCGTCGGGTTTAGCAAAACTAAGTTTTTCTTCGGTCAAACCAAAACAATCGAAGTATTCTCGCGAACTTGGTAACAACGCACCTTGCATTCTTTCTAGTTGTAAACGTAAAGTGATCACTACGTCTACATCTCTTAGGCCGCTTTCCAAATCATGGTAAACATGTAAACCTAAGGTTTCACAATCACTGGGTAATAAGGTTTTGGGGCCTATAACTCGAATTTCTCCGACACCTAATATGCTTAGTGCTTGGATTTGAGAACGAGCAACACGAGAGTGCAAAATATCGCCGATGATGGCAACACGTAAGTCAGGAAAATGACCCTTGTGACGGCGAATAGTAAACATGTCTAGCATTGCCTGAGTTGGGTGAGCATGACAGCCATCACCAGCATTAATGACACTAACATGGGGCGCAACATGTTGCGCAATAAATTCTGCTGCGCCACTTTGATTGTGACGAACGACAAACATGTCTGTATGCATTGATTCAAGATTGTGCAAGGTATCCAGTAAGCTTTCACCCTTAGACGTTGCCGAGGTGCTAATGTTGAGATTCATTACATCGGCAGAAAGACGTTTAGCGGCAAGTTCGAACGTGGTTCGTGTGCGAGTACTGTTTTCAAAGAACAGATTGACGATAGTTTTACCGCGGAGCAGAGGCACTTTTTTTACATGGCGTGTTGAAATGCCAGAAAATTGTTCTGCTCTATCCATAATTTCGGTGAGTAATGGTTTTTTCAAACCCTCAATGGTTAGAAAATGTCGAAGCTGACCTTTATCTGTTAACTGATTATTGGTCATCTTATGCCTCGCTCGATTTGAGCATTAGTTGTAGGCCGTTGGTGTTGGTCAGTTTGATATGCTGATTTTTGTCTAAGCTAACTGATTGACCAATAATATCGGGTTGGATAGGGAGCTCACGTCCACTGCGTTCAATTAAGGCTGCAAGGGTGACACTAGCAGGGCGACCATAATCAAATATTTCATTAAGTGCGGCCCGAATTGTTCGGCCGCTATGTAAAACATCATCAACTAATAGCAAATGGCGATCATCGACGCTGAATGGTAAGTCAGAGGGCGTGACTTGTGGGTGCATGCCTATGCGTGTGAAATCATCGCGATAATAGGCAATATTAAGTGTGCCAAGCGGGCCATCGAAGAAATCGGTACCCAGACGCGTTGCTAACGCTTTTGCAACCCAGACACCACCGGTATGAATGCCTACCAGCAGTGGTTTTTTGTTTGCTAACTTAAGCCTAATCTGGTCTGCCATTGTGTCTAGTAGAGTTTCAATATCAGCTTGCGTGAATGATGTTGTCATTGTTGATTCAACCATGATTGAAGGATAAGTTGTGCAGAGATGCGATCGACATCTTCGCGTTTATTAGCGTGCATTTTGTCACGAATTCCTAATTGTTCAAGTGCTTCGTATGTACTTAGGCGTTCATCTTGCCATTGAACCGGTATATGAAAGCGACCATTAAGTCTATTTCCAAAGCGTTTTGCTGCTGCAGTCATTTCTTGCTCAGTACCATCCATGTTTAGCGGTAAGCCTACAACGATGAGTTGTGGCTGCCATTGGTCGAGTAATTTTTTAATCTCATCCCAATTAGGAATGCCATCTCTTGCTTTAATTACGGTGAGAGGGCTGGCAGTATTGGTTAATTGTTGGCCGACTGCAACGCCGATATATTTGAGACCATAATCAAAACCAATGACGGTTTTTGCCTCCATCATGCATGTCCCGTGGTCGAAGATAATAATGTAATATCAACCCCTAGTAGTGCTGCAGCTGCTTGCCAGCGTTCATTTGGCGGTGTCTTAAAAATAATGCTGTGATCAGATTCGACCGTTAACCAACTATTGTCGATAATTTCTTGCTCTAATTGACCTGCGCCCCAGCCAGCATAGCCTAATGCAATCAGCATATTTTCAGGGCCAGTGCCATGACCAATTTGTTTCAAAATGTCGGTAGAGGTTGTGAGATAAAGCGAGTCTGCAATTTGTAGGCTGGAATCCCAAACACGATCAGAATCATGCAACACCATGCCTTGACTTTTATGAACGGGTCCACCAAACAAGATAGGTATTTGTTTATTCTGAACAGCGGGCGTGTCGATGTTGATATGAGAAAGTAGCTCATCTACAGTAATTTGAGTGGGACGGTTAATGATCAGTCCCATAGCGCCGTTATCATCATGCTCACACAGATAGACCACGGAGTGATAAAAAAACGTGTCGTTGAGTGACGGCATGGCGATAAGGAAATGATTTTTCAGTGATGATGCCATCGTCAATTGCTCACTAAAAGAAATTTAATCCGACTTGGAATAAACGTTCAACTTGCCCGATATGGCGTTTGTTGATTAAGAATAAGATAACATGGTCACCGGCTTCGATCACAGTATCATGATGGGTGATAATCACTTGATCGCCACGAACAATGGCACCAATGGTTGTACCTGGTGGCAAATTGATTTCATCAATACGTCGGCCAACCACAAGCGATGATTCACGATCACCATGTGCAACAGCTTCTAATGCTTCAGCAGCGCCACGACGAAGTGAATGAACAGCAACAATGTCACCACGACGAATATGCGCTAATAAGCTACCGATAGTTGCCTGTTGCGGTGATATCGCGATATCAATGCTACTACTTTCAATCAAGTCGACATAAGAAGCCCGGTTGATTAGCGATAATACTTTTCTGGCGCCCAATCGTTTGGCTAACATGGCCGATAGAATGTTGGCTTCATCATCATTGGTTAAGGCACAGAATAAGTCGACTTTATCAATGTCTTCTTCGCGTAGTAGATCTTCGTTTGCCACATCACCCTGAAGTACAATCGTATTCGACAGTTCCTCAGATAGAAATTCGGCACGTTTGGCATTTGCTTCGATTAATTTTAGATTGTAGTTTTGTTCAAGTGCTTTTGCTAAACGCATGCCAATTTGGCCGCCACCAGCAAGCATAATGCGTTTATAGGGTTTATCTAAACGGCGAAGCTGGCTCATCACGGACATAATATTTTCGCTGGCAGCAATAAAAAATACTTCATCATCGTTTTCAATAACGGTTTCAGCCCTTGGAAAAATCGGGTGTCCATTTCTGAAAATGGCAGCAACACGTGTATCCTTTTTAGGCATGTGGTTGCGAAGATCTTTAATGGGATTACCAACAAGTGGGCCACCATGAAACGCTTTTACTGCGACCAGTTGTACTTTTTTATCGGCAAAATCGAGCACTTGTAATGCATTAGGGTGGTTTATTAGCCGTTCGATGTAGTCGGTAACAATTTGTTCTGGACTAATCAACATATCGATAGCAATCGCATCATTGTTGAATAATTCTGGCACGCTAAGATATGCAGGGCTACGAATACGAGCAATTTTGGTTGGGGTACGATATAAGTTATGGCAAATCTGGCAGGCAACAATATTGGTTTCATCACTATTGGTGACCGCTAAAACCAGATCGGCATCTTCAGCGCCTGCTTTAGCTAATATGTCTGGATGTGATGCTAAGCCTTGTAGCGTTCGAATATCATAATGATCTTGCAAGCCAATCAGTAGATCGCTGTTGGTATCGACCACGGTGATGTCATTATCTTCGCGTGCGAGACTTGCAGCAACTGACGAGCCAACTTGACCTGCACCAAGAATCAAAATTTTCATAAATTGTCCTGAGCCTGTTTGGTATCTATGCCTAACGATCGCAGTTTACGATAGAGATGGGTTCGTTCCATGCCAGCTAATTTAGCTGCTTTACCGACGTTGCCGTCGGTATGTTCAAGCTTATACAGTAAATAAATCCGTTCAAATTGTTCCCGAGCTTCACGCAAAGGAAGATCATAATTGATGGTATTGCCGTCATTTGAATCTTGATTTGCTGATTGTAGAGTGAGTTCAATATCTGCTTCATCAATTTCATTATCTTCGCTTAACAATAATAGGCGCTGAATGATATTTTTGAGTTCGAGCACATTGCCCGGCCAAGCATAGTTTCTTAGTCGATTTTGTGCGGCAACAGTAAAACGGCGATAGGGTAACTGTGCCTGAGACGTATGTTGATCAACAAAGTGGTGAACCAATTCAGGAATGTCCTCAATATGATCTCGTAATGGCGGAATAACCAGACTGATGCTGTTGATCTGGTATAGAAGCGATTCTTGAAAATTATTATTGCTGACAGCTTGTTCAAGCGAATGTTGTGTCGAAAAAATAAGTTGGCAATTTTCTAGTTTCTTGGTTTCCAACATATGTGATAACAGTGCTTGAGCTTTGTCATTGAGCAAAGACACATCATTTAGAAATACACAGCAATTGCTGGCGAGTGAACTTAGTTTTTGGCTGTCTAGGGGAAATGTTTCATCGGTTAATTCAATGAATTTTCCTTTAGAATATGGCCCAAGTGAATGTAGATAGTGTGCAAAGCAATGTTTACCTGTACCACCTTCACCCATTAGTAATATCGGCATATTATGTTTGGCAACTCTGCTAGCCTGTTCACGTAACAGTGTCATTTGTTGGCTTTTTCCAACCGGTTCTTGAATTTCAAACAGGTGTTTAGCAATTTGTTTTGCTTTGTTTTCTAGCGCAACTTCGACGCCACGTAGTAATTTCGCTGTGGACAGCGGTTTTTCAATAAAATCTGCTGCACCAAGTCGTGTTGCTTCGACGGCTGTTTCAATGGTGCCATGACCAGACATCATGACAATGGTTAATTGTGAGTCATAATCCATGAATTCACGTAATAGTGAGATACCATCAATATCCGGCATCCAGATATCAAGCAAGATGAGGTTTGGACGATGCTGTTCTACAGCCGCACGAGCTGTAATACCATCTGATGCCGTTGATACTTGATAACCTTCGTCGCCTAAGATGTCCTTAATCAAATCGCGAATGTCAGGTTCATCATCAACAATTAAAATGTGGGTATCACTTTTACTCATAAATCGGGATCCTCCAATGGTAACCGAATTATTATACAGGCTCCGTTAACACTCCTGTTTTCTGCCCAAACCATCCCATGGTGTTCTTCAATAATTTTTTTCACGATGGCGAGTCCGAGTCCGGTACCTTTTAACTTATTAGTGGCGTAAGGCTCAAACAGCCTTGTCAGCATTTCATCTGGAATACCTGGGCCACGGTCTAATACTGAAAGTTCTAACCAGTTAGTATGGTTATGTTGAACCTGTGAGTATTCAATTTCAATGGTAACAGGTAGATTTGCTTCTTCACTGGCTTCAATAGCATTTTTTAGTAGATTATGCAGCACCTGTCTGAAGCGATTACTATCAATTCTAAGCTCTATATCTGGTGTGTTTTGTTTTAGAGAAATAGAGTGATGGGGGTGACTTTGGTATAAGGCAAGTACTTCTTTGATTAAGTTAGCGATATTGTGTTTTGCCAATTGCAATCCTGGGTTGCGTGCATAATCAGAAAAATCATTAACCATATCCTTCATAGCATCAACTTGCTGAATGATGGTGTTAGTTAATTTGTTGAGGAGATCGGTCTGATCATCAGGTAATAAAGCACCATATTTATGCTGTAAGCGTTCTGCAGAGAGTTGGATAGGCGTCAGAGGATTTTTGATTTCATGTGCAAGTCGTCTTGCGACTTCACCCCATGCTGCATTTCGCTGTGCTTGCAGTAAGGTTGTAATGTCATCAAATACGATAACCCAGCCCGCATCATTAGGCAGCAATGTTCCTCTGCACATTAAGGTCTGACGTCGCTTTTTAGGGTGCAATTCAAGTTGCTGTTGCCAATTATGATGATGTTTAATTTGCTCCATGATCATTTCAACAAAGGTGTCTAAATGGCTATGTTTGTCACTTATGTGTGAAAGCGAATACTCGAGATGATGTTGTAACTTAACATCTAAGATGGCGCTACTTGCAACATTGGCTGTTTTTAAGCGATGACCGTCATCTAAGGTGATAACACCACTTGATAAGCTTCCCAATACAGCACCAAGATAGTTGGTTTGTTGCTCCAGCATACGATGGCTACGTTGTGAGGCATTACGTTCTTGGGTAAGACGCTGGGTCATTTGGTTAAATGAGCGAACTAAAAAGCCAATTTCATCATGATTTGATGTTGTGAGTTGAGTGTTGTAATTGCCGGAAGCAACGGATTGTGTACCATCTGCTAGCTCTTGCAGTGGATGTACAATGCGTCTAGAAATCCATACCGCAAACCAAATAGAAGCTAAAACGGTTAACAGTACGATTAGGCTTAATGTTAGTGTAAATACAGTAATTAATGGTTGTCTTAAATAGCTGAGCTCTTTGTAATCGGTATAGGCATTTTGTACGGTTTTACCTAAGGAGCTAAGACGTTCGTTAACAGGAAACATGACATGGAGCATTTTGTCTTGTTGTAACACGGATTTCTTGGGGATACGCACTGCTGCTCTCAGCTGAAGTTCATCATTGTCACCCGGATCAAGTCCAATGTAGTCTTCTTGCTGCTCTAGTTGTCTGAAAATAGCGTCATCAGGTCGATTTGGCACCATTATCGCTGGATTTTCTATGCTTGATGTTATGAGCTGACCATTCATGTTCCATATGCTCATTTCGATGGCACCACTGAGCTGATTGAGTTCACGTAAGCCATGATTTAGTTCATTGTCAGGTAACTCACTCAAGACTCCCGACATCATTCGGGTTTGACGTAATAGGGTTCTCATGCGAATACCAAAAGAGGAACGGCTTAATTCAAGTGCATCATCAAGCGCTTGTTCAACTTGGACATTAAACCAGCTATTGATGCCTCGATGTAGGAAATGAATTGAAAAACTATAAACGATGGTTGTTGAAACTAAGATCAATAAAACAAATAGGCTGACTAATCGAATAGTTAAGCGCGACCCTGCTTCCCGTTGTTTAAAGTCCTTGTAAAGTCGATGTAAGCTTCTTACTAAAATAGCGGTTAATAGCACGAGTATCGCTAGGCCCAAGCCAAAAATAACTAAAAATAGGTCATTTAGTTTTGAGCTATCGGATGTCGCAGCCGTAAGTAAGTAGGCCAATATAACCAGTAAAATGGCAAGTGAGAAATAGGGCGTCGTTCCCGAACTTAAACGTTTAATCAGTGCTATTGCCATGTTGCCTCAGTCCACGGGCTACCTAATTGCCATTTAGAAGAAATTAATGCTCCTGGCCGCATCGGGGTGGGAAGTGCGAGCAAGTCGAGACTACTTCGTAAATAAATATGAAGATTGTCAGTTTCTGTCATATGTTCTGGCGGCAGGGTAAACGCATCAATGCTACCTAGTGCATCTAATGCTGCCTCAAGCGAAATAAAGTTTCGATGATGTTCGGTGTCAAGATCGTTGACAACGTATTGATTTGTTAACGCATGGTAGCGTAATTCATAGCGCAGACTAGTTGACCATAATGTACTTTGCCATTGCCAAAAGTCTCCGAGTAATGGCAAGGCGTGAATAATTTCTAATTCTTGAATAAATACGATTGGAACGCCATTGGCAACTGCTTCTTTTACGCGTGGTGTTAGGGAGTAATTTATGCTGGCCTGTAAGGAATAGCCATGACCAATTTTTGTGATAATCGCCCTATCTATACTGAATTTTGCTGCAATACTGCTCGTGCTAACCAGCAGTAGCAGACTTAGTAAAATGAGGTTGAGTTTAGCGGTGACGAAGGCAGGCATAATAAAAGCCATCTAACTGATCTTCACCGGGTAAGCGTTGATAGCCTGCTGGTCGACGTGTGGCTGGCGCAGTGACAGCAAGTTGTTCTTGTGCTTCAGGATGATTCTGTAAAAAATTCATGATCTGTTGCTCATTTTCCTGCTTAATAATTGAGCAGGTTGTATAAACTAATAAGCCGTTAGTGTTGAGCAATGGCCATAAACTTTCAAGTAACTGCTGTTGTTTTAATACTAAGTTGGCAATATCGTCTGGGCGACGTAGTAATTTAATATCAGGGTGACGTCTGATAACACCAGTACCTGAGCATGGTGCGTCGATCAGGATACGATCAAACTTTCTGCCATCCCACCATGAAGCAGTATCAGCAGCATCTGCGGCAATAAGCTGGGCTTTTAATCCTAAACGATCGGTATTTTGTTTGATTTGCAGGAGACGATCCGGATCGATATCTAAGGCCACAACTTCATTATCGGCCTGAGTTTCAAGGATATGGCAGGTTTTACCTCCAGGCGCGGCGCAAGCATCCAAAATACGTTGCTTAGCGTCAATATCAAGCAAATCGATAACGCGTTGTGCGGCACCATCTTGTACCGAAATATGACCTTGGTTAAAGTCAGGAAGCGAATACACATCACATGCTGATTCTAATAGGATGCCATGAGCGGTATCAGGCAAAGCTGAAGCACTGATTTCAGCATGGGCTAATCGATCAAGGTATTCGTTACGCGAACAGTATTGTTGATTAACACGCAAAATCATTGGCGGTTGTGTGTTATTGGCATCTAATATCAATTGCCATTGTTCAGGCCAATCTTGTTGGAACCGATCAATCAACCAATTCGGGTGAGCATACAATGATGGCTGTGATTGTAGTGCTTGAGTTTCAATCGCTTCTTTTTCACGCTGATAATGTCTGAGACTTGCATTGATGAGCCCTGATGCCCAGTGTTTCCCCAGTGTTTTTGCCGCATTAACCGTTTCGGATAGCGCTGCATGTTCTGGAATACGTAGCGCGCGTAACTGATATAAACCGCAAAGCAATAGCGCATTAATATCGCCATCTTTCTTTTTGAGCGGTTTTTTTACTAACAGATCTGCGATAGCTTGAAGTTGTGGTTGCCAGCGGATTACACCGTAACAGAGTTGCTGGCACAAGCTACGTTCATTGTCGGCTAAATTCGGTAAGGAATTCGCTAGTAGTCCATTCAGAGAGCGATGGTGGTGTATGACATCAGAAATGACGCGGGCGGCATTAGCACGCGCAGAATGTTTTTTAGCCAAGATGCTCGCCTATTTCTGGTGAATTAGCATTTAAAAAGTCAGCAACAGACATAGCACGTTTGCCAGGAAGTTGTACTTCAGTGACTCTTAACACACCATCACTGGTTGCAATATCAATTCCTTGACGATGTACTGCAATAATATCACCTGGCTTAGCACTAGAATGGTCGCTGATTGCCTGAGCAGACCAAATCCGAAAGACAGCGTCATGCCAAAAAGTTTGAGCTACTGGCCACGGATTGAACGCATGAATTTGTCGTGCAATTTGTCGTGCAGACTGTTGCCAATCTATTAGCGATTCTTCTTTGCGAAGCTTTTCTGCATAACAGCTCTGACTATCATCTTGGACTTCGGCATGCTGTTGTAAATCAACAAGATTAGGCAGTGTAGATAGTAATGTGTTTGCACCAAGCTCGGCTAAGCGATCATGTAATGTTGATGCAGTATCATCATCATAAATTGGGCAGACTGCACGAGACAATACTGGTCCGGTGTCTAGGCCTGCCTCCATTTGCATAATGCAGACACCAGTTTCATTATCACCCGCCAATAAAGCACGTTGAATGGGGGCCGCTCCTCGCCAACGAGGTAACAACGAGGCATGAATATTGATACAGCCATATTTAGGCATATCCAATACGCTTTGAGGCAAGAGTAAACCATATGCAACAACAATCATTAAATCAGCTTGAAAATCAGCTAATGTTTGTCTGGCTTGTTCAGATTTGAAATTTAGAGGTTGTTCAATTTTCAGATCACGGCTTAATGCTAATTGTTTGACGGGGCTTGCCGTGAGCTTGCGGCCTCGGCCAGCAGGGCGATCGGGTTGCGTGTAGACTGCGCAGATCTCATGTTCCGTACTTAACAAAGCCTTAAGTGTTTCTGCGGCAAATTCCGGCGTGCCGGCAAAAATAATCTTCATTGGTTTAGTTATGACTTCTGTTTAAGTTGTTTTTCTAGACGTTTTTTGATGCGTTGTCGTTTTAAATTGCTGATGTAATCAACAAACAATTTTCCATCGAGATGATCTATTTCATGTTGTATACAGGTCGCAAGAAGCTCATCGGCTTCAACCGTAAATATTTGACCTTGTAGATCAAGCGCTTGAACGGTTACCGTGTCTGCGCGTGTAACAATTTCGTATGCTTCGGGTACCGACAAACAACCTTCTTCATGGTCACGTTGACCATGTTTTTCAAGGATTTCAGGATTAATAAATACCATAGGAGCGGATTTATCTTCTGAAATATCGATAACTAAAATGCGTTTTTGTACGTTTATTTGTGTGGCCGCCAAACCAATGCCCGGTGCGTCATACATTGTTTCTAACATATCATCAGCGAGTTGACGAATATCATCCGTAACTGCACTGATAGGCAATGCTTTTTTGCGTAAGCGAGGATCTGGAAAGTGGAGAATTTCTCGTAAAGCCATCGGTAAACCTAGTTCTTTAAAATACAACGATATATGACCATTCATTAGTCATTTAGTTGCTCTATTGTAAAGGCTGTGGATGGTGTTTGAACAATTTTGATAAAAAAAGCGGTCAAGAACCGCTCTTTTTATTATGTTCGAGTCTATTAGCTTACTTCAGGCTAGCAAAATATGCGGCAATATTATTGATGTCATCATCACTTAAACTAGCAGCTTGCATTTGCATTATTGCTGCCATGCCGCCATTGCGATCTTTGTTACGATAGGCTGTTAGAGCAGACACCAAATATGCTTCGTTTTGTCCTGCTAGATTAGGGTAGGCAGGCATTACTGCTTTTCCATCTGCACCGTGGCAGCTAGCACACAACGCCGCTTTGGCTTTTCCGGCAGCTGCATCGCCAGCGAACGATACATTGCTAGATAAGATAAATCCTAGACTAATTAAGAGAAATAATACGTTTTTCATATGGTGTCTCCATCCAATGTAAATGAACTAATATTCGAAATTTAATATAGCACTGATTTAAGTGTTGCATAAAGTTTTTATAGCCGTAATTGATCTATATCAATCTCCCTGATTTAGCAAAGTGCCAACTCCATATTTGCGATAGTCTTTAATTGCGTTTACGCTTATGCTTGGACACGGTTAATTTATGACCTAATTTTGCTTTTCGATTGAGGACCTGTCGATGATGCGTCGTTTGTTTTTTAGTGCTTTATTCTTAGTCTTTAGCTTGCCAGTATTGGCGGCAGATATAGCGTTGAACCCAGATCATCCACAACAACACATTGTTGTACGAGGTGATACTTTGTGGGATATTTCCGGCAAGTTTCTAAAGTTTCCTTGGCATTGGCCAGATATCTGGTATGCCAATCCACAGATTGAAAATCCGCATTTAATTTATCCTGGTGATGTTATTTCACTGGTGTATCGAGATGGAAAGCCTGTTCTTGAACTAACTCGAGGATCAACGGCATATAAAATGTCTCCTGAAGTAAGAGAGATAATGCTTGAAAAAGCGATCCCAACAATACCGTTAGATGCGATTAGACCTTTCTTAAGTCGTCCTAGTGTTGTTGGTGAAGATGTATTGAAATTGGCACCGTATATTGTTGCAACCACAGATGAGCGCTTGATTTCTGGAAAAGGTGACAAAGTGTATGCGCGTGGCATTGATGAAGCAGAAGGCAATCATTACAGTGTCTTTCGTAAAGGTTCAGTCTATAAAGACCCTGATACTGCTGAAGTGTTAGGCTATGAAGCAATCTATGCTGCTGATGCAAAGGTTACAGCTATGGCTGATCCTGCAACGGTTGAACTGCGTGAGTCTTCACGTGAAGTATTAGTCGGTGATCGCTTGTTACCTGTAGTAGCAGATGATTATGAGATGAATTTTATTCCTCGGTCACCTGAAAATGACGTCAATGGAACAATCATTTCTGTTTATGATGGTGTTTCACAGATTGGGCAATATCAGATAGTCGTGTTAAATCGTGGTGCACGTGATAATTTAGAATCTGGTCATGTATTATCTGTCTATCAAGCTGGTGAAAAAGTGATTGATCCTGTTTTATCCGGCCGTGAAGATGAAGATTATTTTAATCTGAATAATCGAGGCAAAGATCGTAATGCCAGCGTAGTGTTACCAGATGAATATGCTGGTGTAGCAATGGTATTTAAAGTTTTTGAGAAAGTGAGCTACGCAATTGTTATGAAAGCAACTCGTGCGATTCATGTTTATGACAAGGTTCGTTCGGCAGAATAAAAGGACGTTATTCTGAAGCGTTTTTCAGAACAAAATAAATCGTTAGCATCTTGGCTGGCCCTACATCGAACACCCGGTGTGGGGCCAGTCACGTTTGCACGACTGTTAAATCAGTTTGGTCAACCCGAAAACGTTTTTGCTAATCCCCATCAAGCAAAAATGGTTTCAGATCGTACGCGTTCTGCCTTATTAAAGCCTGACTGGGACAGAGTTGAGCAAGATATAGCTTGGTTTGATCACACTAACAGACATATTATTACAATTTATGATGCTCGTTATCCTGAGCTGCTAAAACAAATATCAGATCCACCGAGTATTTTGTTTGTAGAGGGTGATGCAGATGTACTATCTCAATGGCAGTTGGCTGTTGTAGGA
>JBFIJJ010000028.1:0-18520 GCA_041600795.1 Methylophagaceae bacterium
CCAAAATCATCTAATGCAAAGCGACAGCCTAACGATCTGAGCTTCTTAACCATGGCCTTAGTTTGCTCAAAATTGGATATTGCAGATGTTTCGGTAATTTCAAACACAATTCTTGCTGGATCGATGCCTGTTTGAGCAAGTTTTCTTTCTACGAGTGGATAAAGCTTGTGATCAAGGAAAATATTGCCCGATAAATTTATCGTGAAAGATAAATGTGTCGGCATAGATCGCAACAAATCAAACACATGATTCACTACCCACAAATCTATTTGTTGAATCAAGCCCATCGCTTCGGCTACAGGGATAAAATCATTTGGATAATAGATTGTTTTATCTTCGCCACGCATACGAATCAAACATTCATAATGTCTTATGTCATTGGTCGCGACAGCATATATAGGTTGAAATTCTAATAGAAAATCTTCTTGTTTCAGTGCAGCTCTAATCCGAGGAGCCCATTGCACACTATGCCGCAAGATATCCATCTCACGATCTTCAGCGTTGTAAATGTGGACACGATTTCGACCACGTTTTTTAGCGGTGTAACAGGCTTGATTTGCATGCGCTAAAATATCGCCGGCCATTAACTTATTACTATCTGATGAGATCAATTTGACCCCAATACTAGCCGACAAATGATAGTGATTTCCCATATGCTCAAAACTATATCCATCAAGCATGAACCGTAACTCTTCCGCTTTTTTAATCGCTTGGCTACCATCAATATTATCAATCAAGATTGCAAATTCATCGGAACCAATTCGAACCAAGGTATCTTGTGGCGAAAAGAAACCGCGAAATGTATTTGAAATCTGAACTAATAAAGAATCACCAACAACATGACCTTCAGCATCATTTAGCACTTTAAACCGATCAAGGTCGACATAAAGCAAGACCCCATTTACACCAAAATTACGGGCTTGAATTAAACTGATATCCAGTGCTTGTTCAAGTTTCCGACGATTAGATAAACCGGTTAAATCATCATGCTCAACTGAAAATTGCAGACGTGCTTCCATCATTTTTAAACTGGCAACTTCATCTTTTAGCTGTTGCTGTTCTTGATATGTTTTATCGCGTTCTTTTTTAACTGCAAGTGCAGTCATTACTGATGGCGGAAATGATTCTGCGGTCAGTGGGTTATAAAGTAATGTAGTAACGCCATGACCGAGATCCGTTAACGCTTGGGCGTGATCCCACTGTGATTCCTGAGTTAACGAGATAATAGGAATCAATCGCCACTCGTCAAATCTATCCATGATTGAACGTAGTGAATGCGCGTTAATATCCGTCAAATTGCTATCAAGAATAACCAGATCGATATCACACAACTCGTCTTGAATACCACTTCTAAGGTAATCCATTACTTGCTCACCAGAGTGCGCCGATAAAATAGTGGTAAAGCCACTGATTTGAAGCATTGTTTTCATAAATGCAACATCAGATTCTTTAGCGCCTGCAATAATAATTTTTGAATGCAGCAAAACATCAACCGTCGAACCGACTAAGGGATCGACTTGTTGTGTATGTGGAACACCAAATTGATGTTCTAACTGTTTTGCATCAAATACTGTCACAGATCTCGTTCACTATTGTTACTAACTTCACGTTTAGTTACAAGAGACAATATCCGTTTTATTTATTAAAATCAACACTTAATGTCATTTTTATAATGCAATTTATAAAGTGTTGTGTTTTTGACACCACACTTCGTTAAAAACGTACGTTCGATAATTGCATGACTAGAATTTATTTTTTTGTTGGATAACAGGGACTTTACCTGAAATTAGGTAGGCGTAAGCTATCACCTCGGCGATGATTCGATAGAGATGCTCAGGAATTTCATCACCCAACTCTAAATCACTTAATAATGCAGCCAAGGAGGCATCTTCACGTAACGGCACTCCATGTTCTTTCGCAATTCTTATGATTTCTTCGGCAATAGCACCCTCGCCTGCTGCCGTTACTATCGGCGCATTTTCACCGTCATATTGCAGTGCAATTGCTTTTAGTGGTTCATTCTCGGTCATACTGATACATCCAATAACGAGGAGGATTGGATTGCAATCTCAGTTAACGATCGTTGCGAAATCTCACCACAACTACAACTCATGTGCGAAATAGTAACATCCATTTTGTCGAGTGCTTGTTGTAACAGTGGTAGATTCTCTTCTAGTAACACTGCACTACTGGCTCTTTCTGCGCGCAACACAATTTTCAGAGCTTGCTGGTGCAGGGTTA
The DNA here is from genome assembly GCA_041600795.1 of Methylophagaceae bacterium. GTDB lineage: Bacteria > Pseudomonadota > Gammaproteobacteria > Nitrosococcales > Methylophagaceae. Next base: position 2,242 of record JBFIJJ010000028.1, read on the forward strand.
ACCTTGCCTCTAATGGACCCAAATTTTGGGTATCTAAACGTAGTTGAACATTCCAAATATCGTCACTCTGCTGTTCAGATTGACGATGATGTCTGTCTTGATCAATTTTAAGCTGAACTAAATCTAGGTTTTGCTTATCTTTGATAGGCACATCAAATAACCAGCTTGCTTGTGTTGTTGCCGCCGTCGAGTCAGGCTCCTTTAACATGGCCAATTGATTAAGCTGGAGTTTATTATGAACACCCACCATATCTTTCATCATCATTTGCAATTGAGTAATTGTTGTTTCTAGTTGCTTGTTTAAACTCTTAGTCATTAACTGAGCAATCAAAACAGCCTGTTTCGGATCGGATATAATCGGTGAAACTGGAGGCGATAATGGAGTTTCTGTAGGTAAGCGGTTGGCTGATGATAATAAAACACTAAGTAACTGTTGCGGTGTCCGGCCTGTTGATGCCAAAGCAGATTGAACTTGAGCGGGCAGCTTATTGAGTAGCGCCCTTACCTCATCATTGGTAGCAAGATTTCCCTGTTCTATTACTGTTTTCAGAACAACCATCAGCTTGATAATATTAGCTTTGAAGTCCTGTTTGATTGTTAGAGGCTCTGACAGCAATTGTTTTTCTGTAAAAACGCCAGAATTAATCAATGCTTGTTTAAATGCATGCCCCTCGGTTAAAGCTGATTTATCTATGGTATGACTCAACAACGATTGAATTTCAGCTTTTACTGAGGCGGGAATAGTGTCTTTTTGAGATGCATTAACCAGCTGAGTTAAATTTGGTTTAACGCCCAGCTCTCTCACTAACTGCTGTATTTTGTCTGCAATAACGTGCTGTTTATTTAAGGTTTTGTCAGGCTGTATATAAACCTGTAACGGTTTAAGACTAACGATTTCTAAAGCGGCTTTATCACCAACTTTATACTGCTTACGCACCTGTGAAACATCAACTTCAATTGCTTGTTTAAGCTGATTGAACTCTGTTCGAACTAGGAGTCTATTCTCAGCCAGTATCTTAATTACCTCTACAGGCAGTTGTTGACCAACTTTAATGGTATTGATCATATTCGCTTGTGCTGTCGCCAAGGTTCCACTTGTTTTAACAACTGGATCAGCCGCAATGAACTTTAAAGCAGGTTTGCCATTTTCAATAACAACCTCAAGTTTAATAGTTTGTCCACGTTCCAGTGCTTGAGGAGTAAGGATGTTTAACAAGCTATCTGCCAATCGAATTTGAACGAGTTCGGCAGCCAAGGCAGGCTTGATAATAACAGCCTCTAAACGCTGTCCAACCGTTAGCTCGGCAAGCAATTGCTTGGGAATATCTTGGATGATGCCAATGGCAGTCTGAATAGATTGCTGAATAAACACTATAAATTTCAGCCCACATAATGAAGTTGCAGTGTTAGTATAGCAAGCATGTGATTAAGTTAGACAATGACACTAATGGAAAACAAACAAATACTCTGGTACACCCGTAAAAATGGTGTAATTAAAGGCCCTTTCACTAGCTCGGTTATTAGTAATAATCTGACGCTTGGCCGGCTACGTATGACTGATGAAATCAGTCACAATCAAACCCACTGGCAAGTTATTCTTAATCTACCTGAACTACATCCTACTACTCATAGCGAAGAACGATTAAAAGCTAAAAAACAACTTGATGAACGTAATGGCTTTGATCGTCGACAACAAACGTCAGAAACTGAAAGCCAGGCAATTAAACGCCAACAAAAAGAGCGTCGCACTGAAGAATCAGAACAAGAAATAGAACACAGACGATTCCATACGCTTTTAATGCAAAAACTACGGCATCAAAAACAACATGTTTTCTGGCCTATGGTTGCAACATTTTCTATCTTAGGTGCCGCAATCGTATTAGCAATTATTTACCCTAGCCAACTTCCGGTACCTTTGCCCAACTGCACTACGCCAGCTGCGCCAGAAGTGAATTGGAATAACTGTCTAAAACCGAAGATTGATCTTCAGAACAAAGATTTAACAGCGATGCAATTACGCAACAGCCAACTTATTGGATCTAATTTAATGAATACTAGGCTCAACGGTGCCGATCTTGCCTATGCTGATTTGCGTTTCACTAATCTCAGTTATAGCCAACTTCAAAATTCGTTATTGTTGGGTGCTAATTTAAAACAATCTGATTTAAGTAATGCCGATCTAACTAATGCCGATCTATCGTTTGCCGATCTGCGTAATGCCAATGTTGGCGGTAGTGTTTTGAAAAATACACGGTTTGATAATGCTATTTGGACCAATGGTCAGTTATGTGCAATTAACTCTATTGATCAATGTAACGTTGCTATCGAATCAAATCCTTAAGTTGTTTATCGTGATACCGTCCCATACTTAATTGAGCCAAGATACTGCCTGATAGCGCTAAAAACATATCCCACTGTGTATCCCAATTATCACCTTGTGTTCCAAGAAATGCTTCTGCAGCTTCATCATTGATTAATGCAACCCACCATTCAATCAGTTCATAAAAAGCACTAATAGATAAGCTGATAGCACAAGCAATCGCAAACAACCACTTGCCAGGTTTTAAAGGCGATGTTCTTAACAGTAATTCACGTCCAACTATTGCTGGTACAACACCTTGCATGAAATGACCTAAGCGATCGTAATGATTTCGAGATAAGTCCCATTGATCTTGAATCCAATTAAACAGTGGATTCTCAGCATACGTGTAATAACCACCGACAATCAGAATAAGTCCAAATAAAGCCAATAATCGATAGCTAAGTATCGTCAGCGGAAAAGTCGAATAAAATCGAACTAATACCACTAAACCTATCATTGTAGGAAAGGTTTCTAAAAACCAAGTTAAGCGATCAGCAACAGGATCAATGCCAGACAAAATTAATAGCGATAGAACCAATAAAAACCATGCTTTAGCTTCGCTACGTGCCGACATGATATCAATGCAGCCGTTGGGGAACAGCTAAGGTGAAAGCGGGAATATCAACTTCAAAACGTTCACCATCATCGGTCACCATCAAATAATGTCCTTGCATCATTCCAACCGGCGTATCGAGCATTGCGGCACTGGTATAGGTGAACTCTTGGTCATGTGTTAAATAAGGATGAACGCCAACAACACCATCACCTTCAACTTCTTGTTCATGGCCATCACCACCCGTGATTTTCCAATAACGTGACAATAGTCGAGCAGATATCAGGCCGCTATTTTTAATTGTGATGGTGTAGGAAAACAAATACCGTGACTTTGCTGGTTCTGATTCTTGTTCAAGATAGGTTGCTTTCACATCAACTGAAATTTGATTATTTTTTTCTATAGTCATGACGCTATTATACAGTGCTTTGTTGCGCTAAATGTCGAGCACCCATTAATCCCACTTTAGGTTGAAGAATTAATCTAACTGGAATTGTCTGAGCTAATTCAGCCATTTTGCCTTTTGCATTAAATGCATTAATGAACGTACCAGTTTGAAATCGGTGTAAATTTTTCGCTGCAATGCCGCCAGCAATATATAAACCGGCTCTAGGCAAAACGGATAAAGCTAAGTTCCCTGCCTGTGACCCATAAATCGTAATAAATAACTCAAGAGCTTCTGACGCTAAGCTATCACTATATTTGATCGCATAGTCACTAATCGCTGCGCCCGGATCATGCTCGATCATTGCTTGACGTAAGGCAGGATCTTCATCATTTTGTCGGTAGGCGCGCAAAAATTCATAGATTGAAACCAAACCGACACCAGAGACTAATCGCTCATATGACACCTGACCAAATCGCTCCATCATATGTTCTAGCAATAGAACTTGAACTTTACTGGTTGGAGCAAAATCAACATGACCGCCTTCTGTTGGAAAAACCCGCCAATCATCATTTATAGGTATTAGTAATGCCTGACCTAACCCCGTGCCAGCACCGATAACGGCTCGTGGTGTCCCCTCTACAGGTTGCCCCTGTTGCAAGGTAACGATATCTTTCTCAGTGAGACACTCAATACCGTACCCCACTGCCTCAAAGTCATTACACAGTTGTACATGTCCAATATTAAACTTTTCAGCCAAGTCATCAGCATTGAGTTGCCAAGGTAGATTAGTTACATAGGCATCACGTCCCAATACAGGTCCGGCAACTGCAAAACAGGCTCGCGCTATCGATAATGATTTGATGTTTTGATGACTCAAAAAGTCTGACAATACATCATCAAAACTCGCATAACCTTCGCTGGCATATGATAACTCTAAAACAATTTCATTATCATCCGAGCTAAGTTGAAATAGTGTTTTTGTACCACCAATATCGACTGCGAGTATATACGCCATAAATTATTGGCCTGCTGCCGCTGCGTCCATAAACCAGTAATAGTCACCTTGTGGCGCTAAGCGCTGAACAGGTAAGCCCTGTACAGCACCCGTAGTAATATCGTTAACTATGTCGGCTTTGGCTTCACCCGCTATAAATACAATCACTTGGCGAGCTGCATTAATCACTGGATAGGTCATGGTTACTCGCCATGAATCAAATTTTTCAACATAAACACTGGTTGTCATCGCATCTACAACCTCTAAAGCAGCAGTTTCAGGGAAGAGTGATGCGATATGGCCGTCAGGACCTAAGCCTAATAAAACCAAATCAAGTGGAGCATCACCCAAAACTTCTTTCATTTTTCGTCCGTAGCGTATTGCAACATCAGGAGCTACACCCTCTTCCGTTGGCATACGATGTACATTTTCTTGAGGAATAGGCAAGTGATCAATCATCGCTTCGCGAGCCATTTTAAAATTACTATCAGCATGTGTTGGTAACACACAGCGTTCATCGCCAAAAAATAAATTTACCCGTGCCCAATCAATTTGTTCCATATAAGGTGATGTTGCCAGTTTTTGATATAAACCTTTAGGTGTGGAACCTCCAGCTAATGCGACATGAAATACACCTCGCTTGGCTATCGCTGCACGGGCTGCTGCGACAAAGTGTTCTGCTGCAGCCTCAATTAAGCTAGCAGAATCTGCTAGGATTTTTTGTTCAGGTTTCATTTCTTTCCTCAATTTTTACAAAAACATACCGAGTAATCTAGGTATAGTTCACCGTATGACACAGTGTGATTAATAAGAATTTATGTAGATCGTGATTAAAACATAATAATACCTGATTGCCGAAAGTCCTAATTGGATAGCAATCAGTGTAATAATGGCTCTAATCCAATTACGGCTATACGTTATAGTTGAACTATTTAATTCAACACGCTGTCTTGAGTGACATCCATTGAAATCTTAAGGAATAGGATCATGACTGTTTTTCGCATTTTTGTAATAAGCTTATTTACTGCTACATTACTTAGCCCAGCACACGCCGAACAAATGCCGCAGTACAATCAGATAAATATCCAAGCTTCGGCCTCACAAGAGGTCGCTAATGATCAGTTAACCGCAAACTTAATGGTACAACAATCGGGTAGAAATACGGCAAAGCTCGCTAATCAGGTTAACCAAAAAATGGCTATGATTCTTGAAAAATCTCATGCCTTTAGTTCCATTAAAACAAAGACGAGCAGCTACTCAACACAGCCTATCTATAAAAATGGTGTGATTGAATCATGGCAAGTGAGCCAAAACATCATGTTGACTAGCCAAGACTTCGATGCGCTAGCTGAACTTGTCGGCCAGTTAAACGAAATAGCCACAGTACAATCAATGACCTTCAGCATTTCTCAGCAAACAATCGATAGCATAAAAGAAGAGCTAACCAAGCAAGCTATCCGCAACTTTAAAAATAAAGCCAAAATGATAGCCCAGCAATTTGATAAATCAGACTACGTGCTAGTGCATGTCTCTATTGATAGTAATTATTATCAACCACAAGCCAAAATGAGTCGCGTTATGATGATGGCTGATGCTGAATCTGCACCACCAGCTTTAGCGGCAGGTACCGATAATGTCAGCGTTAATGTAAATGGGACTATTGAATTGCTTTCGGATTAACTGCCAATCAACATTTTATTATTGATCAGCGACAGTAACATTGGGATAAAGCTCATCCATGCCGATTGCTTTACCACTGCCTTGTGATATACGTGCATGTGATCGATTTAAATCGCGCGGATTAGTCACACCACAGGAATGGGCGATAATACCGACTTCTTTCACCAGATTTTTTACATAATTGGCAACACGTATCGATTTTAATGCCGGATCTAAACCGTGTTGCAGTTTTACATTATGGGTCGTAATACCCGTTGGGCAGGTATTTTTATTACATTGTAATGCTTGTATACACCCTAAAGAAAACATAAATCCACGTGCTGTTGTGATAAAGTCAGCACCAATACACAATGCCCAAGCGACGGCTGCTGGTGTGATTAATTTACCCGATGCGATCACTTTAATATGGTCATGAAGTCCGTAATAATTTAATTTATCAACCAAGATAGGCAAGCTCTCACGCAGAGGCATGCCAACAGAATCAATCAATGCCATTGGGGCAGCACCTGTGCCACCTTCAGCACCATCGATCGTAATAAAGTCCGGGGCAGAATCTAAACCTTGCTGCTTTATTAATATGAATAGTTCATCAAGCTGATTAGGTGATCCCAATACCATTTTAAAACCGGTGGGTTTGCCAGTAACCTTACGAATACGCTTTATCATCACAATCAGGTCATTAAAATTGGCAATGTCAACATGACGATTGGGGCTTAACGCATCCTTTCCGATTTCTATACCACGGATCGTGGCAATTTCAGCTGTAACCTTATCGCCAGGCAAAATACCACCTTTACCCGGTTTCGCTCCCTGACTGACTTTGATTTCAAACATCTTAACTTGTGGATGTGAGGCAACTTCGATCAGCTTGTCATCACTCAGATCACCATTGACATTACGGACACCGTTTTTTGCTGTTCCGATCTGAAAGACAATATCTGCACCACCTTCAAGATGATACGGGGATAAACCTCCTTCACCTGTATTCATCCAGCACCCAGCCCTTTTTGCACCAGCCGATAAGGCTAATATGGCGGGTTTAGAAATAGCGCCATAACTCATGCCTGAAATATTAACGAGCGATGCTGTGATGTAAGGATATTGGCAGGTTTCACCAAATGTAGCTGGTTTTGTCGGAACAGCATCTTGGCCTAAGGTTGGGAAAAAACAATTTACAAATAACACCCTGTCAGCACCATGAATATTATCGGTAGATCCGAATGCAACAGTACTATCTACATCTTTTGAAGCACGATACACCCAAGAGCGTTGAGCACGATTGAAAGGCAATTCTTCACGATCCATTGCAAAGAAATATTGCCGAAAGAATTCTCCAATATGCTCGAATAAATATCGGAAGCGACCAATAACAGGATAATTATGGCGAATGGTTTGTTGGGTTTGACTCCGATCAATAATATAAGCAGCGATCAACCAGACAATAAAAACAATGACCGTAATAAGCATTAAAGCCGAAAACAGGCTCACTGCTGATGACAGTATGATCGCCAACTCTTTTGAGAACTCACTCATAGTGAACGTCTCGCTCCATTACGATAGACACTCTAACGTGGTACAGGTAAATAATTTTGCTACTTCAGAAACATTTCGTAAGCAGGGTTCTTTGTCTCTTCTGTATAGGTATAACCCAATGCATCAAGAAAATCTTGAAACTCTGTTTGGTCATCATCTTTTACTTGTACGCCAACTAATACACGGCCATATGCTGCACCATGATTACGATAGTGAAACAGGCTGATATTCCAACGGTGTCCAACCCGTGTCAAGAACCGAAGTAATGCTCCTGGTCGCTCAGGAAACTCGAAACGATACAGCTGTTCATTGTTAATTTGCGGCGCATGTCCACCAACCATATATCTCACATGGAGCTTGGCCATCTCATTGTCACTGAAATCAACCCAATCATAGCCTGCATCATCCAAACTTTTGAATAATGCTCGCCTTTCGATATCTCCACCACTAAGTCGGACACCAACAAACACATGGGCATGATGGTTATCTGAATAGCGATAATTAAATTCGGTAATACCGCGATCCGATAATGCTTGGCAGAACTGTTTAAAACTTCCTGGTTTTTCATCTATCGTCGTTGCAAATAAAACTTCACGACGCTCACCCAGTTCAGCTCGTTCAGCAACATGACGTAGGCGGTCAAAATTAATATTGGCACCACTATCAATAACCACAATGGTCTGGCCTTGCAATTGTTCACGGGCAATATATTTTTTAGCTCCCGCAACGGCTAACGCACCAGAAGGCTCGGCGATTGAGCGTGTGTCATCAAATATATCCATAATGGCAGCACATAACTCATCACTATCAACTGTGACTATTTCATCAACTGTTTCGCGAGCGATTCTAAAAGGCTCAGCACCGACTTGTTTTACCGCTGTACCATCAGCGAATAAGCCAACTTGATCTAAAATCACACGTTCATCTGCTTCCAATGCGGCTTTCATACTGGCAGCATCATCTGGTTCAACGCCAATTACTTTGATTTCTGGTCTGATTGCTTTGATATAAGCCGACATACCTGCAATCAAGCCACCGCCACCAACTGGAATGAAAACCGCATGAATCGGATCTGCATGTTGTCGCAAGATTTCCATTGCAATCGTACCTTGGCCCGCAATGACTTCAGGATCATCATAGGGATGAATAAAGGTACGCCCTTGTTTTTTAGAAAGCTCTAAGGCATAGCTGTAAGCATCATCGTAACTATTTCCATGAAGTGCAATCTCAGCACCATAAGCTCTGACAGCTTCAACCTTGATTCCAGGCGTCGTTTTCGGCATAACGATTAATGCTGAAATGCCCATCTTTTTAGCCGCTAATGCTACGCCTTGAGCATGATTGCCAGCAGATGCGGCAACAACGCCTGCTGTTGACTCTTCCACGGTCAACTGACTCATTCGGTTGTAGGCGCCGCGTAACTTAAATGAAAACACTGGCTGTAAATCTTCTCGTTTGAGTAAGATCGTATTTTCAAGTCGTAAAGATAATCTCGACATCACATCTAACGGCGTTTCTATAGCAACATCATAGACGTGTGACGTTAGGATTTTTTCTACATATTCGTTCAGCATCGCATCATTAGTTCTTGGGTAAATAGTATTAATTTTGTTCATCAATCGTGTAACGTTACCATTGCCACTCATTTATCTCTATAATTGTTGGGATAAATATTCACTTTGAACAAATAAGGATGAAGCAAATGACAGCTGATGAACTGAAGAAACAAGCCGCTTGGGCTGCACTTGAACACATCACAACTGATGGTGTTGTTGGTGTCGGCACAGGCTCAACCGTAAATCACTTTATTGATGCGCTCGCAACAATCAAAGGTCGTATTGAAGGTGCCGTTTCTAGCTCAATTGTTTCTACTAAACGCCTACAAGAGCACGGTATTCACGTTTTTGATTTGAATGAAGTTGGCAATGTAGCGGTTTATGTTGATGGTGCTGATGAATCAAATCATCAATTAAAATTAATCAAAGGCGGCGGCGGTGCTTTAACCCGCGAAAAAATTATTGCGGCAGCGGCAGATAAATTTGTCTGTATCGCTGATGAAAGTAAATTAGTCGACGTATTAGGCAAATTTCCTCTACCGGTTGAAGTTGTGCCAATGGCGCGCAGCTATGTCGCTCGTGAAATCGTCAAAATGGGTGGTCAACCTGTCTACCGTGAAGGTTTTATCACTGATAACAGTAACGTGATCCTAGATGTTCACGGCTGGGACATTATGGAACCAATTAAATTGGAACAAGAATTAAATAATATCGTTGGTGTCGTCACCAATGGTTTATTTGCAATGCGTCCTGCTGATGTTTTATTACTAGGTAGTGAATCTGGTACTAAAACCGTTTACGCAAAATAATAGTGCAACTAAGTGCTGTGTGGCATGTCCTACACAGCACTTACGCTCACTCACTCTTTGAAGTAATCAAATTCTATGTTTAGACCTTTAAGTGTCTTCATCGGCCTACGCTATACGCGTGCTAAACGCCGAAATCATTTCATCTCATTTATTTCCTTAACGTCTATGTTTGGTGTTGCACTTGGTGTTGCCGCATTAATCACGGTGTTATCCGTCATGAATGGCTTTGAAAAAGAATTACGCGAACGTATTTTAGGTATGACATCACATGCCTTTATCACCGGAGCTGACGGTACATTACAAGATTGGCGTGAAGTACAAAATTTAGTCAAAGACTACCCTGACTTAGTGGACTCAGCCCCTTTTGTCGAAGGTCAGGCGATGTTAAGTCAAGGCAGCCGGGTTCGAGGCACCTTAGTCAGAGGCATCGATCCTCAGCTTGAAAGACATGTTTCAACTATCGGTGACAAAATTATCCAAGGTCAGTTTGATGATCTTAAAGAAGGCAGCTTTGGCATCATCTTAGGAAAAGATCTCGCCATTGCTATGGGCGTCAGTGCTGGCGACAAAATCACCATGATTACTCCTCATGTCACCCCTACTCCGGCTGGTGTAATACCTCGTTTAAAACGACTTAATGTCGTTGGTGTATTTGAAATCGGCATGTATGAATACGACAGCGGCCTAGCCATTATGAATGTCAGTGATGCTGCTAAATTATTTCGAATTCAAGGAAAGGTGTCAGGGCTACGTTTAGAATATGACGATGTTTATCAAGCGCCTCGTATTACTAGAGAGTTGCTTGCAACCCTGCCAGCCACTTATCGAGCAGCTGATTGGACCTATCAACATGCTAATTTTTTCCGTGCATTAAAAACAGAAAAAACCGTGATGTTTGTTATTTTGCTGCTGATTGTCGCCGTTGCCGCATTTAATATTGTGTCGACATTAATCATGATGGTGACTGATAAACAGGCCGACATTGCCATATTACGCACCTTAGGCATGACACCACGCGATATTATGGCAGTGTTCATGGTGCAAGGTACTCTGATAGGGTTATTTGGCACCTTAATCGGTGTTGTCGGTGGTGTTGCCTTGGCACTCAATGTTGAAACTATTATCGCCACCTTAGAAAAGATGCTGGGCTATCACTTCTTACCGGCTGATGTGTACTACATTAGTAGCTTGCCATCTCAATTAGAATGGAGTGATGTCACGATTATTGGTATTACTTCTTTTGTTTTATCTTTGCTATCAACAATCTATCCATCTTGGCGAGCAGCAAAAATACGTCCTGCGGAGGCATTACGCTATGACTAATTCCAGCGTGCTTCAATGCCAACATCTTGCCAAGCAATTTGCTGATGGCAATTTGAAAACTGAGGTTTTAACCGATATTAATTTAACCGTTAATAAAGGCGATAGATTGGCGATAGTGGGTAGTTCTGGCTCAGGTAAAAGCACCTTGTTACATTTACTCGGTGGTTTAGATGAACCAACGCAAGGCCAAGTATTGCTACATGGTCAAGATATCAATAGCTTATCGATAAACGCATTAAGCCGCTTGCGCAATCAAAGTCTGGGATTTGTTTATCAATTCCATCATTTATTACCCGAATTCACTGCTGTTGAAAATGTTGCCATGCCACTGGTTATTTCTGGCATAGCGCCAAAACAAGCTCAACAACAAGCTTCCGAGCTACTTATACAAGTAGGACTTGGCCATCGTCTCATCCATAAACCAAGTGAATTATCAGGTGGTGAACGTCAACGTGCGGCATTAGCGCGTGCACTGATTACCCAGCCTGACTGTTTGTTGGCTGATGAACCAACGGGAAATTTAGATCATCGTACTGCCCAAGCTATTTTTGATTTAATTTTGGAATTAAATTCAACATTTGGTACAGCATTAGTAATTGTCACGCATGACACTGAACTTGCAGCGAAAATGGATAAAACCTTAACGCTAATTGATGGAAGCTTATCTGCTAATTGATATTTGTTTTTTTATTTTTGCGTTGACGTATTATCCAACTGCGAATGACGATTAAACGCCATGCTAGTCGCACAAAAATAATACCCATAACAGCGGCAATAACCCCGCAAATCAAGCTGCCCAAAATCAGTGGCTGCCATATTATTAAGAATTCGCCACTAAACCATTCCCAAGACATCTCAAAAGCATAATGTCCGACGGGAATCTGTAGGATCCATGCGCCAACTTTGTAAGTAAAATAATAAATAGGCGCTAAGGTTAATGGATTGGTTATCCAAACGCCCATTGATGCGATCGGTAAATTGACTCGGAATACAATCGCTAATGCTGCTGCAACAAACATTTGGCCTAGGATAGGCATAAACCCAATAAACAAACCCAAAGCAAGACCACCAGCAACAGAACGTCGATTAAGGTGCCATAATTTCGGTTCTGCAAGGCGTTGCCCGAATTTTTGCAGATGCGGATGGTCGCGCATCGTTTTATGATCAGGCATGATGCGTTTAAGGAACTTACGTGGCATTCACTGTCATCTTGATTATTAAGTCGGTCGCCATTATAGGGATATATGATTAAAACTGCTATGTCATTTGCACTGGGATGTGCATTGCTATTACAGCTTGCTGATTTACCTTCGGCTAATTATCTATGGCTAAGTATTCCCGCCATAGTGTTAGTACGATTTGCGCCAACGCGCTATCTTGCCATCGCAAGTTTAGGCATGTTGTGGAGCTTATTCTACAGTCACCACATTATCAATGATCGTTTATCACCGCATTTAGCTGGACAAGAACTTAGTATCAAAGGCATCGTTGCCAGTGTTCCCGCACGAGACGAACACAAAATTCGGTTTGAATTTCTGCCAGTTTCATCCTCTCAACCAGCCCTACCTGCTCGACTTAGTTTATCGTGGTATTTACCTATACCTGATAGTGTAATAGCAGGGGAATCTTGGCAGCTCACCGTTAAATTAAAGCCTCCCCATGGCAACATGAATCCCGGTGGCTTTGATTATGAAGCCTGGTTATTTCAACATCATCTTGGTGCAACGGGTTATGTCCGCTCTGCTGAGAGCAATCATAAATTATCCGAAGCACCGATTTATTCAATCAATAAACTCAGACAGAATTTAGCGGATAAAATCAAAAACCAACTCAAGGACAGTCACTATTATGGTCTGATCCAAGGACTTACTACCGGTATTAAAGACGACATAAGTCAAACCCAATGGCAGGATTTACGCGCAACAGGCACTGCTCATTTATTAGCAATATCCGGCTTACATATAGGGTTAGCAGCAATGATTGGCTTTATCTGTTTTCGTCGATTATGGTCGTTACGATCTGCTAATTTACTGATAGTCCCAGCCAATGAAATGGCTGCGATTGCAGGATTTATTACGGCATTGTTTTATGCTGCCATGGCCGGATTCTCACTTCCAACCCAACGTGCATTAATCATGGTGGCCACCGCAATGTTAGCTTTACTTATTAGAAGACCTATTGATAGTCAACGCATTTTAGCTTTGAGTTTACTATTGGTATTAGTTTGGGATCCGTTATCAATCTTATCTGCCGGTATGTGGTTATCATTTACAGCTGTCGCTATTATTATTTTTGTTAGTCAGAATCGTTTTCCAGCCATCCTATGGCAATGGCTAAAAATACATTATTTAATTGCGTTAGGCCTCAGCCCATTATTATTGCTATTTTTCATGCAAACCTCGCTGATTGCACCAATAGCTAATTTAATAGCCGTCCCCTTTATCAGTTTTATTGTTGTGCCTATTTTGTTACTCGCATCTATCTTGATTGCGGTTATAGAGCCAATTGGTATTGTATTATTTCAATTTGCCGACAGCTTACTCAGCCATTTTTGGCCAATACTAACTTACCTCGCATCCTTACCTATTGCCTCTTGGTCTGGACCTGATCTCTCATTTTTACTTTGGCTAAGCATTATCATTGCAACACTCATTTTATTAATGCCAAAAGCAACACCAGCCAAGTGGTTAGGCTTACTTGGTTTAACTCCGCTTTTTATAGGCAGTCCCGATCGACCACAAGCAAACACTTTCTGGTTTTATTTATTAGATGTCGGTCAGGGTTTATCTGCCGTTATACAAACACAACACCATACTTTAGTATTTGATGCAGGTCCTAAATTTAGTGATCGTTTTGATAGTGGTAAAACGATTGTTGCTCCTTTTTTAAAACATCAAGGCATCTCGCACTTAGATAATTTAATTATTAGTCATGGTGACAATGATCATAAAGGCGGGGCACAATTCTTGATTGATACTTTAGCTATTGACCATGTTTTTACTAGTGATAGTTCTCTATTTAAAGGGGCTGAAGCATGTCTTGCTGGACAATCATGGACATGGGATGGCATTACTTTTTCTATGTTGAATCCCTATCCAGATGATGTTGATAGTGACAATAATTCGTCTTGTGTACTTAAAGTATCCGCAGCTAGCGGCAGCGTGTTGTTAACCGGTGATATTGAATTTGAAACCGAGCAACGCTTAATTCACCGCTATGGTCAAGCCTTACAGTCATCAATCCTAATTGCACCGCATCATGGTAGTAAAACCTCATCAAGTGTTGCTTTTATCAAACACGTTCAGCCACACACTGTTTTATTTCCTGTAGGCTACGCCAATCGTTATCACTTTCCTGCAAAAGATGTTGTCGCTCGTTATAAACAAACTGGCATTAACGTTGTCAATAGTGCAGACCATGGCGCAATTTTATTCAAATTTAATAATGATAAAATAAATCCCTTGATTGGATGGCGCCAGCAAGCACGTAAAATTTGGACTCATCAGCCTAGAGCTACAGACTAAGCAACTTTTCACGTATCATGGTCGCAGTTTTATTGGTCACTGAGATGAAAAACTATGTTAGAGCTATTTAGAGCCGGTGGATTGTTAATGTTTCCACTGTTTGTTTGTCTTGTACTTGCAATGGCAATCATTGCTGAACGATTTTGGAGTTTACAAGCTAAACGCATATCGCCACCCGATCTTCTTACTCAAATTTGGCAATGGTTGCGTTATAAACAAGTTGATGACAATCGCATCAAAGCCATGCGTAATAACTCACCTTTAGGTCAAATTCTCGCAGCTGGTTTAGTACATCGTGATTGCTCACGTGACATTACTAAAGAAGGTATTGAAGATGTAGGAAGACATGTCACCTTAGATCTGGAACGAAACCTCAATACACTCGGTACCATTGCAGCAATCTCGCCATTACTAGGTCTATTAGGTACGGTTATAGGGATGATTAAGGTGTTTGCAGTTATCACAACTGAAGGTGTTGGTAATCCAGAAACCTTAGCCGGCGGTATCTCAGAAGCCTTAATAACAACCGCAGCTGGGCTGGTTATTGCCATCCCTAGTCTTATTTTCTATCGTTATTTCCGAGGAAAAATAAATATTCTCGTGGTTGATATGGAAGAGCAAGCGATGAAATTGATTGAAATCTTGCATGGTGAACGCCAATTCGACCTTGATGAGGGTGTAATGCAAACTGATCCAACTCCCGATCTCAATGGGGTTGTTCAAAAGTGAAGTTATCACCCAGAAAACCAGAGGAACCGGATGTCAATCTAACTCCAATGATTGACGTTGTATTTCTTTTATTATTATTTTTTATGGTTTCAACCAGCTTTATTCGGGAAAGTTCACTCAAAGTAGACTTGCCGGAAGCAACGGGTGAAGCTTTGGTCGAACAAGAGAGTCCTATTGATATCGTAATCAATATAGATGGTAAGTTTACGATTAATGATGTGGTTTTAATGAAGCCTACTCAAGCGCAATTATCAGCTGAATTACGTCGAACGGTAGGTGATAACCGCGATCCCCACATCATTATTAGTGCCGATGCTGGCTCCGAATACCAATATATCGTCACAGCCATGGACACAGCGCAAGCACTAGGTTATTCACGCTTAACATTGGCAACACGTCAAACCAATAACGGACAAAAATGATTCCTACGCAGCAACCTATCAATGCGGCTAATATTTATCGCCGTTTACTCAGTTATGTCAAACCTTATTGGTTAGTGTTTGTCGCTGCTATCTTCGCTATGGCTTTATATGCAGGCACAGAAACAGGTCTGGCCGCATTAATGAAACCGCTAATGGATGGCAGTTTTGTCGAACGTGATCCTGATACGATCAAACTCATTCCTTTGCTTTTAATCGGTTTGTTTTTATTGCGTGGTACAGCCAACTTTATGACTGAATATGGGTTAGGCTGGATTGCCCGCAATGTGATAAAAACCTTGCGAGCCCAGATGTTTGACCATCTTATTACCCTGCCATCTCGCTTTTATGATCAAAGTAACTCAGGCCAATTAATGTCTAAGTTGTTATATGACGTTGAACAGGTTGC
>JBFIJJ010000029.1:0-18421 GCA_041600795.1 Methylophagaceae bacterium
AAACTAGAACAATTAAGCACACTTGAAGCAGCACGAGATGTTGCAAAAGGTTTAGGCATACCACTCAAAGATAGTTATGGTTTGGGTAAAGTTCAAATCGAGATTTTTGAAAAAACAGTCGAACATCGTTTGATGGAACCAACCTTTATCACAGCGTACCCAACGGAAGTGTCACCATTAGCGCGTCGTAATGATGCCGATCCTTTTGTGACCGATCGCTTTGAGTTCTTTGTCGGTGGTCGTGAAATCGCTAATGGTTTCTCAGAGCTTAATGATGCTGAAGATCAGGCCGAACGTTTTCAAGCGCAAGTGGCTGAAAAAGATGCGGGTGATGATGAAGCGATGCACTTTGATGATGACTATATCCGTGCCTTGGAGTATGGCATGCCACCAACAGCTGGAGAGGGTATTGGTATTGATCGTTTGGTGATGTTATTAACTGACTCACCGTCAATCAGAGATGTATTGTTGTTCCCGCACATGCGTCCGGAATAAAATCAAAGTACGAATGTAAAAAAAGCCCCTAGCTTGAAAAGCTAGGGGCCTTTTTTATGATGCGAGGCTTAAAAACTTAAAAACCAAATAAAGCCATCGCCTCTGCGTATTCTTCACTATTTTCATCAAGCTCCGATACACTAATTTCAGTATCAATACCTAATTTTCCAAAAGCTTTAACAGATGCTAATTGCTCTTGGGTTAATGCTTTATCAGTATTGAAATAACTTTGGAGGTTAGCAACTTGAACTAAATCGACTAAATCAGGGCCATTGGCACTGTCATAGTCTAAATTTTCATGTTCGGCCGCAACAGCAATCAATGATTCGGAGAAATTCCAACTTTTCAGAATTGCCGCACCTACCCGTGTATGCAGGCTATCTAAAACGCTATCTAACGCCGCAGTGTTGCTAATAAGGTCTGGTTTATCTTCTGCTTTCATTAAAATTGGTAACTTACCAATATCATGAATTAAGCCGGCTAACATAGCTTCATCAACTTTTAAGTTACGGTGTTTAGAGGCTAAAACCTGACAGATAGCAGAAACTTCTGTGCTGTGTTCCCAAAGTTCACGAAGACGTGTATCAAGACGATTAGATGTTGCTTGGAACATTTGTTCCATCACTAAACTAGTAACAAGGTTTCTAACTAAGGCTAAACCTAGACGCGATACCGCCATTTGAATATTATCAATGGCAACACGACCGCGATAAAGTGGGCTATTAGCAACTTTTAATAGGCGGGCAGATAATGCCGCATCTGTGATGATTATCTCTGCTAATTGTGCCGCTGTTGCTTCAGGATCATCGACAACATCTCGGACACGCAGAGCAACTTCTGGTAAGGTCGGTAACACTAAAGTTCCGGCCTCAAGATCGGCTAATAATTCATTATAAAATGCTTCTTGTTCAGTCATAATGCTTTCTTGTGTAAAATGTAAATTGAAGTGTTACTCATTTTCAGTTATTTTGCTTGGTTTGCCAACCATTTTTGCTATTCTCAGGTGTAAAGTTGAACGAAGATTTTCCTAGAATTAAACGGCTTCCGCCCTATGTGTTTAACATTGTTAATGACTTAAAGGCGCAAGCACGTGCGCGCGGTGAGGATATTATTGATTTTGGCATGGGCAATCCGGACAAACCTGCGCCTGCGCATATTGTCGAAAAATTAGTCGAAGCGGCCCAAAGACCAGATACGCATCGCTATTCTGTTTCGCGCGGAATTCCGCGTTTGCGAAAAGCGATCTGTAATTGGTATCAGCGCAAATACGATGTCACATTAGATCACGATACCGAAACAATTGTGACCATTGGATCGAAAGAAGGTCTAGCCCATCTTGCACTGGCAACTGTGGGACCCGGTGATGCGATTTTGGTGCCTAATCCTGCTTATCCAATCCATCCGTATGGTTTTGTTATTTCTGGCGCGGATATCCGTCATGTTCCGTTGACTGAAGATAATGACTTTTTTGCTGAATTGGAAAAGTCGGTGAAAGATTCATGGCCAAAACCAAAAATGTTGGTGTTGAACTTTCCGGGTAACCCAACGACACAATGTGTTGATTTAGAGTTTTTTGAACGTGTTGTTGAGTTTGCTAAAGAACATCAAATTTGGGTTATCCATGATTTAGCTTATGGTGAAATTGTGTTTGATGGTTATAAAGCACCGTCGATTCTACAAGTACCGGGTGCTAAAGATGTGGCTGTTGAGTTTTATACCTTATCTAAAACATACAATATGCCAGGCTGGCGTGTTGGCTTTATGTCAGGTAACAAGACTTTAGTTGCAGCATTAGCTCGTATGAAATCCTATCTTGACTATGGCATGTTTACACCAATTCAAGTGGCTGCGATTGCGGCTCTAGATGGGCCACAAGAGTGTGTTGATGAAATTGTTGCAACATACAAAAGCCGTCGTGATGTCTTGTGTGATGGTCTGAATTCGATTGGTTGGAAAGTCGAAAAGCCTAAAGCCACTATGTTTGTCTGGGCCAAAATCCCAGAACAATACCGTGAAATGGGCTCATTGGAATTCACAAAGAAATTACTTAAAGAAGCTAAAGTTGCTGTATCACCGGGTATTGGTTTTGGTGAATATGGCGATGACCACGTACGCTTTGGTCTTATCGAAAATGAACATCGTACTCGTCAAGCTGTTCGCGGTATTCGCGATATGTTTAGAAAAGGTTAGGAGACAAAGTGCATTCAGTAAAAATTGGCGTTCTCGGTTTAGGTACTGTTGGTAGTGGAACAGTAAATGTACTTCGTCGCAATATTAAAGAAATAACTCGTCGAGCTGGTCGTGATATTGAAATTACGCGTGCAGCCGATCGCGATTTAGATACCCCTAGAAATTGCAATACAGATGGTATTTCATTAACAGATGATGCCATGGATATTGTCAATGATCCTGATATTCAGATTGTTGTCGAATTAATCGGTGGTACTGGTATTGCGCGCGAGTTAGTGCTCAAAGCAATTGAAAATGGCAAACATGTCGTTACTGCAAATAAAGCATTAATTGCAAATTACGGTAATGAGCTATTTGCAAAGGCACAAGAGAAGGGTGTAACCATTGCCTTTGAAGCTGCCGTTGCTGGTGGTATTCCCATTATCAAAGCAATGCGTGAAGGTTTAGCTGCTAATCGTATTGAATGGTTAGCGGGCATCATTAATGGCACAGGCAATTTCATCCTGACCGAGATGCGTGATAAAGGCCGTGATTTTGCAGAGGTATTAACTGAAGCTCAAGCCTTAGGTTATGCGGAAGCCGATCCAACTTTTGACGTTGAAGGTATTGATGCCGCTCATAAATTGACCATCATGGCATCAATTGCATTTGGTATTCCGTTGCAATTTGATAAATGCTATACCGAAGGTATCAGTAAAATCGCTCAAGACGATGTTAAATACGCATCTGAACTAGGTTATCGAATTAAACACCTTGGTGTTGCCAGAAAAACACCACAGGGAGTTGAATTACGCGTTCACCCTACATTGATTCCACATCGTCGTTTGCTTGCCAATGTTGATGGTGTAATGAATGCAGTATTAGTCAAAGGTGATGCGGTTGGACCAACACTTTATTACGGTGCTGGTGCAGGTTCAGATGCGACAGCGTCAGCGGTGGTTGCAGACATTATTGATATTGTTAGAGCGTTAACGACCGATCCTGAAAATCGTGTTCCTCATTTGGCCTTTCAGCCTGATGCGTTGGCAGATACGCCAATACTGCCAATGTCTGAAGTGGTTACATCGTATTATTTACGCATCCATACCGAAGATAAAGCCGGTGTGCTTGCTGATATCACGCGTATCTTGGGTGGACAAGGCATTAATATTGAAGCGATTTTGCAAAAACAACCTGAACAACATAATGGTACAGTGCCAATTATTATGTTGACGCAAAAGATTGCTGAGAAATATATGGATGAAGCGATCAAGCAAATTGAAGCACTTAGTACAGTAAATGAACCTATTATGCGTATACGCATGGAATCTCTAGGTTAAGTATAGTTAGCGAACTGAACGCTAAAACAGATTATTTTAAAGAGGAAAAGTTATGCCATTTCGACCACGATACACAGGTTTGATCGAACGCTATCGCGACCGTTTACCAGTGAATGATGATACTAGACTAATCAGTTTAGGCGAAGGCAACACACCATTACTCAAACTCAACAATATTCCTAAGTTATTAGGTAAAGATGTTGAAATTTACGTTAAATATGAAGGGCTTAACCCAACAGGGTCATTTAAAGACCGTGGTATGACCATGGCTGTGACTAAAGCGGTTGAAGCTGGTAGTAAGGCAATTATTTGTGCCTCAACGGGTAATACATCAGCTGCTGCTGCTGCCTATGCAGCACGTGCAGGTATTGCGGCCTTTGTATTGATTCCTGATGGCAAAATTGCCTTGGGCAAACTAGCACAAGCAATGATGCATGGCGCAACAGTGATTCAAATTAAAGGTAACTTTGATGAAGGTATGCAATTGGTTAAAGATGTTGCAGAACATGCACCTGTAACGATTGTTAACTCAATTAACCCATATCGTTTGGAAGGCCAAAAAACAGCAGCCTTTGAAATTGTTGAAGAGTTATCATGTGCTCCAGATTTCCACTGCTTACCTGTTGGTAATGCCGGTAATATTACTGCTCATTGGATGGGTTACACAGAATATTTTGAAGATGGTATCGTTGGTACACGTCCAAAAATGTTGGGTTACCAAGCCGCTGGTAGTGCGCCATTTATGCGTGGTCATATGGTTGATGATCCTGAAACAGTTGCAACTGCGATCCGTATTGGTCATCCACAAAGCTGGGATAAAGCGTGGAAACTACAAGAAGATTCAAAAGGTTGGTTTGATGAATGTAGTGATGAAGAAATTCTAGCTGCACAAAAAATGTTGGCGCAACATGAAGGTATTTTCTGTGAGCCAGCCTCTGCTACATCACTAGCCGGTGCAATTAACGATATCAATGCCGGTAAAATTCCAGAAGGCAGTAAAATCGTCTGCACATTGACGGGGCATGGCCTAAAAGATCCTGATACAGCCATCAAACAAAGTACATCACCAATGGTCACGGTTGACGCGACATTAGATGCTGTTCGTGATGCTATTTTGAATAATATGGCTAAGTAATGGAGAGCGTCGAGTTTTCAGAACCAAATGAGTCAGAAATAAAAGCGGCGAAAGTACCGCATGATATTTTTTTGAGCAACTTGATTATGAATCATATCTTGTTGTTTACTGGAATCTCGACCTTTGGCCAGCAGTATATGAAATTTATGCTGTTGGTTCCTGCCTTTTCTGTTATTGCATTGGTATATACGTTCTATCGTGCCAATGGCGTCAAAATTGAAGATAGCCAGTTTGTTTACATTCATTGGCAAATTGCACGACGCTGGAGTGTTTTATTTTCTGGTGTGCTGGCCTTGCTTGTCAGTGTATCAACCCTAGGTTGGCTGGGTAATGTCTATCTAGGCATGATGAAAGAAGCCGTTTATGGCCTTATCGGAGGGTTAGGTATTTTACCTACCTTAGTGACCGTGCTTATTTTGATTGTGATTGAGTCTGACTCATTACATCACGCTAGAATGGGCAGTTTGCCTAAATGGGCACAACGTCGATTTTTAGGCCATGCAGACGAAGACTCTCCAAGCGACGACTAGGCGACACTTCGCACTTTTAAAATTCCATCTATCGCATTAATCTTGGCTAACACCGCGTCTGATAATGCTGTTTCGGTGTCTATTAGCGTATATGCGGCTTCGTTTAGGGATTGATTCAACATATCAATAATATTAATGTTAGCTTTAGCTATAGCGTTGGTAATCGGTCCTAATATATTGGGAATGTTTTGGTGAGCAATCGTTATTCGAAAGCTGTTTGGTGCTTTAGCCATTGTTAGAGTAGGAAAATTAACAGCATGCGATATATTGCCATTTTCTAAATAATCTTTAAGTTGTTCTGCAACCATCGAGGCACAATTGTCTTCGGCTTCTAAGGTTGATGCTCCTAGATGAGGTAAGGTAATTACCTTAGGATGTTGATTGAGCAGAGTGCTAGGAAAGTCGCAAATATAGCTACGAACCTTACCATTATCAATAGCCTCAATCACTGCTTCATCATCGACGATGCCCGTGCGTGAAAAGTTCAATATGGTGACGTTATCTCGCATGTTCTCCAAACGATCACGGTTGATCATATTTTTAGTCGAATCGACCAAGGGAACATGAAATGTTACGAAGTCACAATGTGCGAGTAAATCGTCAATACTGGTAGCGTGTTCAACTTGATGTGATAATTGCCACGCACTATGAACAGTGATCTTAGGATCGTAACCAATAACGCGCATCCCGAGCGCGGCGGCTGTATTGCAAATTTTGATTCCAATGGCACCTAAACCAATAACCCCTAATGTTTTGCCGGGTAACTCTATACCAATAAAACGATGTTTCTCTGCTTCGACCTGCTGGTTTATAGAGGCATCATCACCCTTAAGTTGGCTTGCAAATTGCCATGCAGGACAGATATTTCGGGCGCTTAATAACATGCCCGTTAAAACTAATTCTTGAACAGCATTGGCATTGGCACCTGGTGCATTAAAAACAGGAATGCCTTTGGCTGTCATCGCATCAATTGGGATGTTATTGGTGCCAGCGCCAGCACGGCCGACAGCAAGCAAGGTTTCTGGTATCGGCCAATCGTGCATATTGAATGATCGTACTAAAACGGCATCGGGATGTTGAATCTCCGATGCGATTTCGTAGTTTTCTCGAGGTAGATGGTTTAAGCCTGTAACTGCAATTGAGTTAAGTGTTAGAACTTTAAACATGATGCTACCTCATGAGAGTTGTTTATCTATGTTGGTGTGCAAATTCCTGCATATAGTTAATCAACGCATCTACACCTTGTTCCGGCATAGCGTTATAGATACTGGCACGCATACCACCTACACTCCGATGGCCTTTCAATGCAACTAATTTAGCTTGATCAGCGCCGGCTAAAAAAGCAGCATCTAACGATGCATCACTTAATGTAAATGGAATATTCATCCATGAACGATAGTGCTTTTCAACTGGATTGTGATAAAAACCAGATTGATCAATCGCATCATATAATTTTTGTGCTTTACGTTGATTAATTTCTGCCATTGCAGTTAAGCCACCCAAGTTTTGTAACCATTGAAAAACAAGGCCAGCCAAATACCAACCATAGGTTGGAGGGGTGTTATACATTGAATCGTTATCAGCCTGAATTTTATAGTCGTAGCAGATTGGCGTGATTGGTAACGCATCACCAAGTAAATCTTCACGTACAATCACCAGAGTAAGCCCAGCAGGGCCGATATTCTTCTGAGCACCAGCGTAAATCAACGCAAAACGTGACACATCAATCGGACGAGATAAAATGGTTGACGATAAATCGACCACTAATGGTACATCACCGGTGTCAGGAATATAGTCGAATTCAACACCACCAATTGTTTCGTTTGCAGTGTAATGCACATAGGCTGCATCAGGATTTAATGTCCAACTAGCAAAGTCTGGCACCGTGGTGAAATTTGAGTCTTCGGCACTAGCTACAACATTAACATCACAATAACGGCTAGCTTCTTCAATCGCTTTGATAGACCATTGCCCTGTATTAACATAGTCAGCAGTGGTTTTGCCCCGTAATAAATTCATTGGAATCGCAGTGAATTGAGCTGTTGCACCACCTTGTAAGAACAGTACTTTATAGTTATCAGGAATCGCCATTAACTCACGCAGATTAGCTTCGGCTTGTTTAGCTATCGAGGTGAACTCTTTACCACGATGACTCATTTCCATCACACTCATACCGGTATTATTCCAATCGAGTAGCTCAGCTTGTGCTTGTTGTAATACGGGTTCGGGTAACATGGCTGGGCCAGCACTGAAATTATATAAACGTGACATGAACTATCCTTAAAAAAGGTGTAAAAGTAAAATTGTAGCAAATAGCGTTATAAATAGCTTAATAGACCATATTTAAAGGCGTGATTGTACTTTCTGTCGCCATTCATTGGATAATTCAGCAATTGCATTCGCTTGAATCATAATTGCGTGCGCATTTTTAAATGATTTATCAAAATAAGCGTTGAATAAGGTATGGACACTGAGTTGTTGTGGGTGGCGAAAAACGACGTTAACGTCGTCGCCGTGTTGAATGTCACCTGTGGTAATCACCCGAAAATAAATACCAGTAGCACCATGAGCAACAAATTGTTTAGGCATGGTTGCATTATCAAGTGCAATGCCTAGCTTAAAACAAGGGACACGTGGTTGGGTGATTTCGAGAATACATTCACCAATTTGAATTTGATCACCGATACACAAATTTTTTTCATCAAGATCAGTAATCGTTAGATTTTCACCAAATTGACCATAACTTAGTGATGGTTTGGCAAGATGTTGTCGCCAATGCTCATAATGATTAGCAGAAAAGGCATAAACAGCTTTATGTTCGCCACCGTGATTGTCTAAATCGACCTGTTGATCACCATCAAGGCGAAATTGTGAAACAAATACAGGCTCATCAACAGGCTTTTTGAATATGCCGGTTGACACTATTGTATCGTTATAGTGTATGTCCTTAGCTAAGGATACGTTGATTGATACCAGCTTCACTAACAGTAACGCGGATTAATGCGGAACAACGGAGTGAATAACAAGGTTGTGTTCAAAATATACAACAAAATCAGAGTAGGTCCATCTGGTAATTGGTGGTTCGCCAACAGGTGCTGATTTTTGCTGAGGTTGTCCAAACTTTTGTTCAACCGATGCCATCGTCATACCTTGAACAGGACGAATCACGCCTTCAGCTGAATTGGGTACTTCGTAACGTGGGTCTGTAATTGAAATTACTTCGGCTTGTGTTATTGCCGTTGCTGATAGTAATAATATCCCTGCAATCACTAAACTAAACTTGGTCATTTCAAACTCCCATAACAATATAGTAATAGCATACTATTCTGGCAGAAATAGCTCAATTAAAGTATTGAGATATTGCTGACCTTTTGCTGTCGGACAAATTCGATGAATATCATGCGTGATCAGGCCTTCACGTTCAGCATGCTCAAGTTGCTTTTTAATATGTGAAATAGCTAATCCAGTGTGTTGATAAAATAACGGTGTTGCAAAGCCATCTGTTAAGCGTAATGCATTTAACATAAACTCAAAACCAAGATCTCGTTCTGCAATGGTTTCATTGGTTTGAATAACTGAATCACGTCCAGCATGTTCAATATAGGCTTGTGGTTGTTTTTGTTTTGATCTGCGAATAATCGATTGTTGTGCAGCATCACTGATTTTGCCATGGGCGCCGGCACCAATGCCTATGTAATCACCAAACTTCCAGTAATTTAGATTGTGCTGACATTGTTGTTTATCTTTTGCATAAGCCGATACTTCATATTGCATATAACCTGCTTGAGCAAGACGTTGTTGGCTATGTAATTGCCAATCAATAATATCGTCTTCATCGGGTAATTGCGGCGGCTGTTGATGGAAAAGTGTGTTAGGTTCCATCGTAAGCTGATAGTAAGAAATATGGCTTGGCTCTAGTGCCAATGCTGTTTCGATATCCTGCTGTGCGGTTGTTGCTGTTTGCCCCGGTAAACCAAACATTAAATCTAAATTAAGGTTATCAAATCCGACCTTATGAGCCGTTTCAATAGCTTTAATTGCCTGTTGGCGGTCATGAATACGGCCTAAGGCAGTCAATGCATCGTTATTAAAACTTTGTACACCGATAGATAAACGATTTATACCTAATGCACGATAGTCCTCAAAACGTTGTGCTTCAAATGTGCCGGGGTTGGCTTCAAGTGTGATCTCTGCATGAGCACTTAAAGGTAATAAGGCTCGAACACCTGAAAACAAACGATCATAGGCCTCTGCTGAAAATAAACTTGGTGTCCCACCACCTATAAAAATACTTTGAACAGTTCGCCCCCAAACAGTAGGAACTTCTTGTTCTAGGTCGCGTATTAAGGCATCAACATAGGCATTTTCGGGCAAGCTATCGGGTGATTTATGAGAGTTAAAATCACAGTAAGGACATTTTCTGACGCACCACGGCACATGAATATATAAACTAAGAGGCGGTAATGCGGTGAAATTAAGCATAACTTACGTAATTACTCTTTAAATTAAAGTACTTATCATTAGGGTAGGACAGATCAAAAACATAAATGATGCCGCTAACCTTAGTTAGCGTGGTGAGATTCATAGGTAAATTGTTCGATAAATTGGCGAATAGCCTTACCGCGATGACTAATCGCATGTTTTTGTTCAGCCGTGAGTTCTGCTGCACTACATTCTGTTTCCGGAACCCAAAAAATAGGGTCATAGCCAAAGCCGCCATCACCTTGAGGGGCCTCTAGAATCATACCCTGCCAACTAGCCTGACAAATCAATGGTGTAGGATCTTTAGAGTGGCGCATTAATACTAATAGACATTGATAGCGTGCGGCACGTTCCGGAGCAGGTACATTTTCTAATGCTGTTAATAACGCATTGAGATTATCTTGGTCACTAGCATTTGGGCCTGCATAGCGCGCCGAATAAATCCCCGGTGCACCTAATAAATAGTCGACCTCGATGCCTGAATCATCAGCAATAGCCGGTAAACCTGTATGGTGAGCGGCATTTCGAGCTTTAATAATGGCGTTTTCAACGAATGTTAAGCCGGTTTCTTCTGCTTCCGGTACATCAAATTCAGACTGGGGTACTACTTCAATATTCATTGGAGCAAACAATTCGGCAAACTCACGCAGTTTGCCTTTGTTGCCACTCGCTAAAACGATTTTATTCATTATTGATCTAGGGCGTCACGTTGATGTTGCATTAAATTTTCGATACCTTCACTTGCAAGTGCCAGCATAGCTTGTAGCTCATCAGCGCGGAAGGCATGACCTTCAGCTGTGCCTTGAACTTCAATATAGGCACCGGCATCATTCATCACGACATTCATATCAGTTTCTGCACTTGAATCTTCAGCATAATCAAGATCAAGTACGGGAACGCCATTGTAGATGCCTACTGATACCGAAGCGATTTGACCATGTAATGGACTTTTTTTGATTTTTTTGGTTTTGATAAGGTGATCAATCGCATCATGTAAAGCCACATAAGCCCCAGTAATGGATGCTGTACGTGTACCACCGTCAGCTTGGATAACATCGCAATCGATGGTGATGCTGCGTTCACCCAATGCCTTTAAATCAATTGCTGCACGAAGAGAACGACCAATTAAGCGTTGAATTTCCATAGTACGTCCGCCCTGGCCGTTTTTCGATTCACGTTGCATACGGCTTCCAGTTGAACGTGGCAACATGCCATATTCAGCTGTAACCCAACCTTCACCTTTACCACGTAAGAACGGTGGAATACGTTCTTCAACTGATGCGGTACATAATACTTTGGTGTCGCCAAATTCGACTAAAACCGAACCTTCGGCATGTTTGGTGTAATTACGAGTGATAGTGATATTACGTAAATCATTAGGTTGACGACCGCTAGGGCGCATAGTGAACTTCCTTAAAACAAAATAATCGGCCCATTATACGTGGCTATTCAAAGCTGGCGGGTGCTTTTTATACTCGCTTTTAGTTAAGATGGCAGTTTGAAAATAATAGGAAGCAAGCTTGTGACATTAAGTATGACCGCATTTGCCCGTCAAGAATGGCAGACTGAACAAGGTGACATAACATGGGAAATTCGTAGTGTTAATCATCGATATTTGGAGGTCGCACTTCGTTTAGAAGACAAATTTCGCCCGCTTGAAATGCAAATAAGAAAGCTTTTTAACGATAAGCTTGGTCGAGGTAAAGTCGATGCAGTTCTGCGCTATAAAGCACCAGAGCAACAAAACGCTAGTGTCGACTTTGACCCAAATCTAGCCAAAGCACTGATTGAAAGTTGTGACCAACTTGCACAAATGAGCGAACGAACAGCGCCGATTGATCCATTGAAAGTATTGCAATGGCCTGGTGTCATCAAATCAGGAACATTAGATCAAACCATGCTTAATAAGGCCGTGCTGGCAAGTTTGAATGATGCCGTGCAAGAGCTCATTGCTACACGGCAAACAGAAGGCGCAGCATTAGAGAAAATGATTCAACAGCGGTGTGATGAAATTGATGCCATTGCTAATGCAACCCGTCGCCAAATGCCAGAAATTCTCGAACAACAACGCAATCGTCTTTCTGAAAAAGTTGCCGAATTAAACGTTAATCTTGACCCGGAACGTTTAGAGCAAGAAATTGTGCTTCTAGCCCAAAAAAGCGATGTCGCTGAAGAATTAGACCGTCTTCAAAGTCATATTGTAGAAGTCAAAAACGTACTGCAACGTAATGAACCGATTGGTCGCCGTTTAGATTTTTTAATGCAAGAACTTAATCGTGAAGCCAATACCTTAGGTTCTAAGTCTATTGATACTGAAACAACACGCCATTCGGTTGATTTGAAAGTACTGATCGAACAAATGCGTGAACAGATCCAGAATATTGAATAGGGAGAGCAAAATGAGTGGTAGCCTTTTTATTGTGGCAGCGCCCTCCGGAGCAGGAAAAACAAGTCTTGTGAAAGCCTTGGTCAAACAAGATAAAAATATTAAGTTGTCGGTGTCGCACACTACAAGAGCTGCACGTCCGGGTGAAGTCAATGGCCAAGATTACTGGTTTGTCAGTCAGGATGAATTTGCGCAAATGCGAGATAAAGGTGCTTTTCTTGAATCTGCAACTGTGTTTGATAATTCCTATGGTACGTCATCTGAAACTATCGAAGCTCAATTGAAACAAGGTCTTGATGTTATCTTAGAAATAGATTGGCAAGGCGCACAGCAAGTACGTAGAAATCATGCTGATTGTGCCAGTATTTTTATTTTGCCACCGTCAAAAGCGACCTTAGAGCAACGTTTACGTGGTCGTGGACAAGATGATGATGACACTATCGCTCGCAGAATGCGTGATGCAGAAAATGAAATGTCACATTACATTGAGTTTGATTATCTGATTGTCAACGATGATTTTGATACTGCTTTAGCTGAATTATCGGCAGTAATTTCTGCGCGTCGACGTTCTTTAGATGTCCAAAAACACAATTTGGCGAACTTATTAGTAGAACTTCTAGCCTAAGTGTAGGATATTTCGTAAAATAACAGGTTTTCATTTTGGGGTAGGATTTATGGCTCGTACAACTGTAGAAGATTGCTTAGATAACGTAGAAAATCGTTTTCAATTGGTGTTGATTGCCGCAAAACGTGCTCGCCAAATTCAAATGGGTGCAGATCCTTTAGTACCTATTGATAACGATAAGCCATCCGTTATTGCTTTGCGTGAAATCGCTGAAGGTTTGATTGATGCAAGTATTCTTAATGTGAGCACTGCGCGTGAACATGCTGAAGAAAGTATCGTCAAAGAAGAAGAGTTACAAGAAGAAGTATAACTTTTGTGAACAAGCCTACCGTTCATTCTGAGCTCGCGTTAATTCACGAAGCTGAACCAAAGCTTGAGATTGAAGATCTTTGTTTTGCCGCGGCTAACTATCTTGAGTCAAAACAAGTAGATGATATTAGACGCGCCTACTTCTTTGCCAAAGATGCACACGAAGGACAAACCCGCCGTTCAGGCGAACCCTACATCACGCATCCATTAGCGGTTGCACATGTCTTAGCGATGATGCACATGGATCATGAATGCATCATTGCTGGTCTGTTACATGATGTTATTGAAGACACACCGATTAGTCGTGAGCAAGTTGCAGCTGAATTCAGTGAAGAAGTTGCCTTGCTTGTCGATGGTGTTAGTAAGCTAGCACAAGCTGCATTTGAAACTCAAAAGCAGGCACAAGCAGAAAACTTACGAAAAATGATGTTGGCGATGTCACAAGACATACGCGTTATTATCGTTAAGTTAGCTGATAGATTACATAATATGCGCACTTTGGGGCATTTGCCTTCTGAAAAAAGACGCCGAATCGCGCATGAAACCTTAGATATCTACGCGCCGATTGCACAACGTCTTGGCATGAACTTAATGCGGGTCGAACTTGAGGACCTTGGGTTTCACGTTTTATACCCTTTGCGTTATCGTGTATTGGCCGACGTTGTTCGCAAAGCACGTGGTAATCGTCGGGAAATCATCGGTCAAATTACTGGTTCCATTCAAAATCGAATGGAACAAGAACACATTACGGCAGACATACAAGGTCGCGAAAAAAATCTGTTTAGCCTCTACCAAAAGATGGTTAAAAAGCAGTTGTCGTTTGCTGATGTTACCGATGTTTATGCCTTCCGAATTATTGTAGATGACGTCGATTCTTGCTATCGCATGTTGGGTGTTGTTCATAATCTTTACAAGCCACTACAAGATAAATTCAAAGATTACATTGCTATTCCCAAAGCAAATGGTTATCAATCATTGCATACCGTGTTATTTGGACCCTTTGGTTTCCCTATAGAAGTTCAAATTCGTACCCGAGATATGGATCAAATGGCGGAAGCGGGTGTTGCTGCCCACTGGCTTTATAAAACCGGTGAGAACGAAGGTAGTAATCAATCACATCGCCGTGCACGACAATGGCTGCAAGGCTTATTGGAAATGCAAAAAGGCTCAGGCGATTCGGTCGATTTTCTTGAAAATCTACGCATTGATTTATTCCCAGAAGAGATTTATGTATTTACACCGAAAGGTAAAATCATGGCTTTGCCGCGTGGTGCGACCACGGTTGATTTTGCTTACGCTGTCCATTCAGATATCGGTAACTCGTGTGTTGCGGCACGTGTAGATCGTCAATTAGTGCCATTGAGCACCAAACTCGAAAATGGTCAATCAGTCGAAATTATTACAACCAAATCATCGCATCCAAATCCTGCTTGGTTGAACTTTGTGTTTACGGTTAAAGCACGTACTAATATTCGTCATTATTTAAAACAATTACGTAATGACGAGGCAATAATTTTGGGTAAGCGTCTGTTAAATAAACATTTAATGGCATTCTCATCAAGTTTGGAACAGATCCCTGCTGAGAAAATAGATAACTTAGTTGCTGATCTGGAATTAGAAAACTTTGATCAGATATTGCAAGGTATTGGCTTGGGTAATAAACAAGTCATGCTGATTGGACAAAAATTACTGCAAGATGATATTTCACAAAAAGATGCGACGCCACAACCATTAGTGATTGCAGGAACAGAAGGCATGGTAGTGAGTTTTGCTCGTTGTTGTCATCCGATTCCTGGCGATCCAATTCATGGTTTTATCAGTGCAGGCCGAGGCATCGTCGTGCATCAACTTGATTGCAAAACCACACATAGCTTACGTGGTCAAAATGAGAAATGGTTAGATGTATCATGGGCAGACGATATCCAGCGTGAATTCTCTGTTGATATTCTCGTTCATGTAAAAAACCAACGTGGTGTTCTGGCTACCATTGCTTCCGCCGTATCTGAAAGTGATTCAAATATTGATAACGTTGTGGTTGACGAACGAGATGGTGGTTATTCAGATCTACGATTGACAATTGAAGTCCTTAACCGACAACACCTCGCACGAGTAATACGTCGCTTACGTCGTATTGAAATGGTCGAACGAATAGCTCGGCTCAAACAATAAAATTAGATTAATAGCCTGAACTTACTAGGCAATATATGGAGAACAAGATGGCACGCGAAATTATTCACACTACAAAAGCACCTGAAGCAATTGGTACTTATTCACAAGCAGTGAAAGTAGGTGATGTTGTTTATTTATCAGGTCAAATTCCTTTGGTTCCTGAAACGATGACAGTCATTGAAGGCGATTTTTCAACTCAAGTTCGTCGCGTGT
This sequence comes from Methylophagaceae bacterium, assembly GCA_041600795.1. Lineage (GTDB taxonomy): Bacteria > Pseudomonadota > Gammaproteobacteria > Nitrosococcales > Methylophagaceae. Next base: position 15,854 of record JBFIJJ010000029.1, read on the forward strand.
TTGATAATTTATCTGCCGTAGCGGAAGCTGCTGGTGGTAGTTTACAAGATGTCGTTAAATTGAATATTTTCTTAACAGATTTGAGCTATTTCGGCACTGTTAATGAAATTATGGCTGAATATTTTCAACAACCTTACCCCGCTCGTGCAGCGATTGGTGTGGCATCTTTGCCTAAAGAGGTACCTGTTGAAATGGATGCCATCATGCACATAGGCGCATAAGTTAAATACTAGCGTTATAAGTAGCAGGCTGTGATGAATGAGAATAGATTATCTCAGCCTGTTACGTCCTTGACAGGTGTTGGCAGTAAAGTTGCTGAGCGCCTGCAAAAATTGGGTATTACCCAAATCCAAGATTTACTGTTTCATCTGCCTCTTAGATATCAAGATAGAACGCGACTAATCCCATTAGGTGCTGCTCGAGCGCAGCAAGAAGGTTTAATCGAAGGCATCATTAAACTCAGCCAAGTTACATTTGGCCGCCGTCGCTCGCTGTTATGTCATATTGAAGATGGAACAGGATCATTAGTCTTACGGTTTTTCCATTTTTCCAAAACACAACAGCAACAATTACAAAAAGGCACCCGTATACGCTGTTTTGGTGAATTCCGAACAGGACCATCCTCGCTTGAAATGGTACATCCTGAATATCAACTTATTAATGATAATGTTATCGTCCCTGTTGATGCCGAGCTAACTCCGATTTATCCCACGACAGAGGGATTACATCAAATTAGCTTTCGAAAATTGATTAACCAAGCTTTAGCGTGTTTATCAGACAGTGCAACACTACCTGAATTATTAACACCGGCCGCGCGTTTGCATCAGGTAGCCAACACCTCATTAGTTGAAGCGCTTCATTTTGTTCATCGACCACCGCCCGATGTTGATCTGCAACTATTATCAGAACGTCGACATCCAGCCCAAAGACGTTTGGCCTATGAAGAGCTGTTAGCGCAACATGTCACCATGCGCCAAGTTCGATTACAAACTCAGCAACACTCTGCCCCTATATGCCAAAGTGATGGTAAACACCGAGGCCAGTTATTGGCACAATTACCTTATCCTTTAACTGCAGCACAAAATCGTGTGATTGAAGATATTCTTGCCGATATGCGTCAAGCAGTACCAATGCAACGCTTGGTTCAAGGTGATGTGGGGTCTGGTAAAACGGTTGTCAGTGCGATGGCTGTGGTTGAGGCAGTGTCTGCTGGTTATCAAGCGGTGATGATGGCACCTACGGAATTGTTAGCAGAACAACACTATCAAACCTTTAAAACATGGTTAACGCCTTTAGGTATTGAAGTCGCATGGTGTGCTGGCAAACAAACTGCTGCTGAACGTAAACAGGTATTAGCTGCACTCAATGACGGTAAAGTACGAGTAGCTGTTGGCACTCATGCCTTATTCCAAGATGAAGTTGTATTCAATAATCTGGGTTTAGTTGTGATCGATGAGCAGCATCGCTTTGGTGTTCATCAACGTTTGGCATTACGAGATAAAGGTCGTCAGCTTGATAGTTTTCCTCATCAATTGGTTATGACAGCAACACCGATTCCTCGTACCTTAGCAATGACTGCCTATGCTGATTTGAATGTCTCTATTATTGATGAATTACCGCCGGGACGTAGTCCTGTAACAACCGTGGTTTTGCCCGATACGCGTCGTGAAGAAGTCATCGAACGGGTGCATGTCGCCTGTCAGCAAAACCGTCAGATTTATTGGGTCTGTACTTTGATTGAAGAATCAGAACACTTACAATGTCAGGCGGCAGAAGACGCGGCGACTGAGTTGCAACAGGCATTACCTGATTTACGGGTGGCTTTAGTCCATGGGCGAATGAAGTCGGCTGAAAAAGAATTGGTAATGCAGGCTTTTAAAGCTGGTGATATTGATTTATTAGTTGCAACGACGGTCATTGAAGTTGGCGTTGATGTACCCAATGCGAGCTTGATGGTAATAGAAAATGCCGAAAGATTGGGCTTGGCACAACTACATCAACTTCGCGGTAGGGTGGGGAGAGGCTCAGTCCAAAGTCATTGTGTATTAATGTATCACGCCCCTTTATCTGATAATGGCCATGCACGACTTCGTTGTTTACGTGATTCGAATGATGGTTTTGTTATAGCACAACGTGATTTAGAATTGCGTGGACCTGGTGAGGTATTAGGAACCCGTCAAACTGGCTTACCGCAGTTTCGTGTTGCCGATTTAATGAATGATCAAGATTTGATCGAGCTGATGCCAAAAGCATGTGATGCATTTTTAAAAACAGCACCACACTATAGTAAAGCCTTAGTAAACCGTTGGTTTGGTCATAAAATCGATTTTGGTCATGTCTAGCATTAAGCTAGCGAATAGTAATATTTTGATATGAAAACATTGACGCACTGGCAACCATTACAACGTAGGTTAGTACCTGCTGAATTAATACCCTGGATCACAGAACGTGGTTCTCTCACGCGACGCCTAGAGCATTCCAATCAATATCCATTTTCTGTGCAATTATTGAGTAATAGTTGGATACGTCCATTAGCAGATGAAAGCCATGCTTTAGAAATAGCGCCAA
>JBFIJJ010000030.1:0-18137 GCA_041600795.1 Methylophagaceae bacterium
GCACCATTATCGCCTAATAACGCAATACACTGAGATTTAGGTAAGATAAGAGAAGGGATATCAAGGATACAGTTTTGCTCACGAAACACCATCATATTGTCTAATTCATAGGCTGTCATGGTTGTGCTCTTTGTAGCCAAGACAGTAAGAAGTTAATGCTAAAAGCGATCAATAACAATAGTAAACCTAAGGCTAAACCGACTTCAAATTCGCCTTTACTTGTTTCTAAGGCAATTGCTGTTGTCATGGTTCGGGTATAACCCTCAATATTGCCACCTAACATCATTGCTGCGCCTACCTCACCAATAGCACGCCCAAAACCAGCGATCACGGCGGCTAAAATTGCAAAGCGACATTGTTTTATTACTTGAAAGAGTAATTGGCTGGGTTTGGCACCCAGACTAATTAAAGTAGGTACCAAGCGCTTATCACTTGAGGTGACTGCGACTACCGTTAAGTTCATCATGATGGGGAAAATTAATATTGCTTCTGCGATGATTACGGCTGTTGGCGTGTAGAGTAATTGTAAATAGCCGAGAGGGCCTAAGCGACTGAACAGGCCATAGAGCAGTAAGCCAATAACAACGGTTGGCAAGGCCATCAAGGTATTGAGCAAATGCTGTAATAGTTGTTTGCCACGGAAATTATAGAGGCCCATTAATGTGCCAGCAGGCACTGCAGCGCTGGCAGCGATGATGGCAGCGATGATGGATATTGATACCGAGGTGATAACAATTTGATAAATTTCTTTATCAAATGAGGTTATCAATGCTACTGCTGTAGAGAGTGAATCAGCAAAATAGCTCATAGTCTTGTGTTGAAATGATTAGCTGATAAGACCGAGGCGATCGCATATCGTCAACGTCGGATTAACACGGTTCATTGTGTAAAAATGTAAACCAGGCACGCCAACATCAATCAGTTTTTGAGTGAAATCAGTTAAAAAGTCTAAGGTAAATGCCTGTAGTGATTCCGTGTCGTCATGAAATTCTTCGAGACGTTTACGCAACCAACGTGGAATTTCAGCGCCACAGCCATCAGAAAATCGAGCCAACTGTGCGTAGTTATTGATTGGCATAATGCCAGGAATAATAGGGATATCTATGCCATGAGCCTGACAGCGATCTATAAAATAGAGATAGGCATCAATATTATAAAAATACTGGGTTAGAGCACTATTTGCACCGGCATCCACTTTGCGTTTGAAGTTAAGTAAATCAGCTTGTGCGGAACTTGCTTGAGGATGAACTTCAGGATAGGCAGCAACTTCAATTGAGAAGTGATCTCCCGTTTCTTTGCGAATAAATTCAACCAGTTCATTGGCATAGCGAAAATCGCCAGGGTCACGCATTCCCGAAGGTAAATCACCACGAAGAGCGACTAAACGGTGAATGCCATTATCTTTATAGGTCGCAAGTATGTCGCGAAGACGTTCAGTAGTCGAACCAACACAGGATAAATGAGGAGCGGCATCAATACCTGTTCTGGCTTTATCCTGTTGAATTTCTACTACAGCATCTAATGTGTTTTCTTGTGTCGAACCACCTGCACCAAAGGTAACCGAATAAAATTCCGATTTGAGAGGCATCAGACGCTCACGTACGCTACGGATATTTGCAATACCTTTATCGGTTTTAGGTGGAAAAAATTCGCAACTGATAGTGAGTTTATGGGACATGATTCGACATCTGTTTGTATGTAAAAAAAGGGCTAACCTAGGTTAGCCCAGTATTTAAGTATCCTAGTAACGATAGTGGTCTGGCTTATAAGGGCCTTCTTTACTCAAGCTTAGGTATTTAGCCTGCTCATCGGTAAGCTCTGTTAATTGAGCACCAATTTTACCTAAATGCAATCGCGCTACTTTTTCATCCAATGATTTAGGTAGAACATAGACTTCATTTTTATAGTTATCGCTATTGTGCCACAACTCGATTTGAGCCATGACTTGGTTACTAAATGATGCCGACATAACAAAACTAGGATGGCCTGTTGCACAACCTAAGTTTACCAAACGACCTTCTGCTAATAGTGTAATACGTTTACCATCAGGGAAGATAACCTGATCTACTTGAGGTTTCACATTTTCCCATTCATATTGGCGTAATGATGCTACATCAATTTCAGAGTCAAAATGGCCAATATTACAAACGATAGCTTCATTTTTCATCGCTTTCATATGGTCATGAGTGATAACGCGAACATTACCTGTCGTTGTCACAAAGATATCACCTAATGCTGCAATTTCATCCATATTAACGATACGATAACCTTCCATTGCCGCTTGTAAGGCACATATTGGATCAATTTCAGTTACCATAACGGTTGCGCCCATGCCACGAAATGCTTGTGCACAGCCTTTACCTACATCGCCATAACCTAAAACGACACAAATTTTACCTGCAATCATCACATCAGTAGCACGTTTAATGCCGTCTAATAATGATTCACGGCAACCGTATAAATTGTCGAATTTTGATTTTGTAACTGAGTCGTTGACATTGATCGCAGGCACTTTTAATGAACCGTCTTTCATCATTTCATAAAGACGATGCACACCCGTTGTTGTCTCTTCAGATAGACCTTTAACGTCAGCAAGCAATTCAGGATATTCATCGTGCATGATTTGAGTTAAATCACCACCATCGTCCAAAATTAGATTTGGACGCCAGCCGTTAGGGCCAAAAATAGTTTGTTTGATGCACCAGATCGCTTCTTCTTCGGTTTCACCTTTCCAAGCAAAGACTGGAATGTCTTGAGCAGCAATAGCTGCAGCAGCTTGATCTTGGGTTGAGAAGATATTGCATGATGACCAACGGACTTCAGCGCCTAAATCGATCAAGGTTTCAATTAATACCGCGGTCTGAATGGTCATGTGTAGGCAGCCAGCAATGCGGGCACCAGCTAATGGTTTCTTACCGGCATATTCTTCACGAATGGCCATTAAGCCCGGCATTTCTGTTTCAGCAATTTTGATTTCTTTTTTACCCCAGCTAGCCAAAGTCATATCGGCGACTTTATAGTCAGGCGTAAGGTTTTCGATTGGTGCGTTCATTGGAATGTATTCCTTCAAATAGATGTTTTATTTCAAGCCTGCGGCATCACGTAATGTCTCTGCCAAGTCAGTTTTTTCCCAAGTGAACTCAGGGTTCTCGCGACCAAAATGACCATAGGCTGCAGTTGCTTGATAAATTGGACGAATCAGGTTGAGCATGTTGACGAGTCCAACTGGGCGCAAGTCAAAATGCTCACGTACCAATGCTTCTAATCGTTCTGAACTGACTTTGCCTGTTCCGAAAGTATCAATACTGATTGATGTTGGTTGCGCCACACCAATTGCATATGAAACTTGAATTTCACAACGATCGGCAAGACCCGCTGCAACAATGTTTTTAGCGACATAGCGTCCAGCATAGGCTGCACTGCGATCTACTTTTGATGGATCTTTACCAGAAAAAGCACCACCACCATGACGAGCCATGCCGCCATAGGTATCAACAATAATTTTACGCCCCGTTAAACCACAATCGCCGACGGGACCACCGATAATAAATTGGCCGGTTGGATTGATATGAAAGGCAGTGTCTTTACTAATCCATTCTTCAGGCAATGTTGGCTTGATGATAACTTCCATCACCGCTTCTTTAATATCTGCTTGAGAAATTTCAGGATTATGTTGAGTCGATAGGACTACTGCGTCGATACCAACAGGTTTACCATTTTCATAAACAAAGGTGATTTGGCTTTTGGCATCAGGACGAAGCCAAGGTAATGTGCCATTTTTACGCACTTCTGCTTGTCGTTTTACTAAGCGGTGGGCATAGGTAATAGGTGCGGGCATTAAAACATCGGTTTCATTACTGGCATAACCAAACATTAAACCTTGGTCGCCGGCACCTTGGTCTTCAGGTTTCTCACGATCAACACCCATTGCGATATCACTGGATTGTTTACCAATCAATGACATGACAGCACAGGTTTGACCATCAAAACCAACGTCAGAACTGTTATAACCAATATCGGTAATTGTTTTACGGACGATATCTTCTAAATCAACCCATGCAGAGGTGGTAATTTCACCTGCGACAATTGCTGCACCGGTTTTGACCAAGGTTTCACACGCGACGCGAGCATTAGGATCTTGACGAAGAATTTCATCTAAAACCGCATCAGAAATCTGATCAGCAACTTTATCTGGATGGCCTTCCGAAACAGATTCAGAAGTGAATATTAAACGATTACTCATAAACAACATGCCTCATTACTTGAATGATTAGTGAATGAGTGTTGGTAGAGTGTTTGCGATGATTTGCTGCAAACTGTTCAGACAACGCTCATTATTACTATTTGTAAATAATGAGCGCGGTTAAAATTTTATTTGAATAAGCCTAGCAGGATAAACCTGTTGCAGCGCTCCTTATTCGGAGCCAAGATTCTAGTACTTTTAGACAGAAAAGACAAGGTGTTAACTATCTAGGCAGATGCGTATAGCTACTAGTGAGCACACAGTAATTCTGGATTCCGTTCGGCACTTTCTACCATTCGTTCTAGATTATTAATTACATCTATACTTGCTGTTTCCATACTATTTAAGGCTGCAAGGCTCTTGGCAATATCCTTACTATAGAATGCATCAAGTGCGATAGCGCCCTGCTCATGTACTGTTTGGTGAGGAGAAGCAATATCTTGATAGCCCGGTAACTGAGAAAAACAATCCACACCTTCTCCTTCAAAATACCATTTACCCAAGCGACATTGTTTGTGGGTAGATAACTCAGCTGAACGTTTTTGAGAGAGTCCCATCATTACGCGATAAATTTCAAACTTCCAAACAATATGATCAAGCTTGGCAATTTCAACGAAACTACGTAATGCTGAGCCAGTAATGGTCTTTTCCATAGTTTTTGAGATGCCAAGCATTTTATGCATGTCGGACACGACCGTCTCAACCCGATGTCCAAAAGCTGAAGTGTCGGTTGTGACACTCTGCATTAAACTACTGGCACTTTCGGTCTCATTTTGAATATTTCCAACGAGTTCAGATATCTGGGTACTGGCTTCACGAGCTCGAGTAGCAAGTGTCCTAACTTCATCTGCAACGACGGCAAATCCGCGACCATGTTCACCTGCACGTGCCGCTTCTATTGCCGCGTTCAAAGCTAATAAATTGGTTTGTTCAGAAATGTTACTAATGGTTTCAACAAAGCCACTGATTTTTTCAGCATTATCTTGTAGTGATTTAACGCGTGATGCCGATTGGTCCATTTGGCCGGTGATATTACTCAATCCCGATGCGACAGATTCGATGTGTTCTCTTACCTGAATTGACGTTGCTGCGCCTTCAACAGCGGATGCGCGCTCTGAATTTAGAGCTGTTGCCATTGAGCCTAGACTCAGATGAAAGCCGCCTAGACTTGAACCAAAACTTTCTAGATTAGTGAATAATCTTGTTATCCAATCGTGTTCTAAATGTTGTTGCTCTAACTTTTGTTCAAGAGTGTTATGTCGTTGTTCTAATTCCTGTTGTTGTTCTTTTAATGCGCTGATGGTGTTATCGCGCTCTTTGAGCTGTTGCTGTAATTCAGCAATGTCTTTTTTATAGTTCCAAAATGCCATGGAATGATCCTTGATTGAAAAATGACGTTATTAACGAACTTTAAGAGCTAAGCAGCTATCATGCCATTAAAAAATTAAATAGCGGATAAAGTTAAGTCTATATTTCAAGAGAGTAGCCATTGGTCTTGAGCCAATTGCGTGCAGAACGATAGTCGGGCATATAAGTCGCAACTAACTGCCAAAAAGCCGTTGAATGGTTATGGTGTCTAGTATGGCAGAGCTCGTGAATAATGACATAATCAATGATATTTGGTGGTGCCATTATAAGCTTCCAGTTATATTGGATATGGCCTGATAAGGTGCAGCTCCCCCAACGAGCTCGATAGGTCTTTACGGTGATTGATTGTGCTTGTAACCCTGTAAGATCTGAAAGTTGCTCGCTACGTTTTTCCAGATAATTCTCAGCTTGCTGCTTATACCAAGTAATAACGGCGGTACGAATTGCTGATTTTGTGACTTTATCTAATCGTGCCTGACAAACTATGTGGTCGTCAGATATCGAAATCAGTATTTTCGATGGCGCGTTACGTAACTGTAATGAATATGCTTCACCAAAAAATAGTAATATTTCGCCATCATCAAACTGTTTTTCAATCACAACTTGTTGAGATTGCTGGTGAAGTTTTGCTTTAATCCATGATGATTTTTTGTCGACAAAATTCTGAGCGAGACTAAGTGGTAACAAGGAGGGAATGTGAATCGCCACACCATGTCGGTTCACTTTTAATGCCATGGTTTTTCGGCGATTACTTTTGACTACTTGTACAGTAAATCCATCACCTTTAATTGTCTTCATCTGAATTGATTTTAGTTTAAAGCAAGTATTTTACGCTGGGATTTGAGAAAATGATGCACATTACTTTTTTGTTGCCTTACTATGACTGCTCCTGATTTTGATATTCACAATGCACATCGTTTATCTGTTGCTCCAATGTTAGATTGGACCGATAGAGATTGTCGCTATTTTCTCAGGCTTATTTCCAAACACACCTTACTTTATACCGAGATGGTGACGACTGGCGCTTTAATTCATGGACAGCGTCAGCGCTTTTTAGATCACGATGTCAGTGAATTTCCGTTAGCACTACAGTTGGGAGGAGCCGATCCTGATGCATTAGCGCTTTGTGCCAAATTAGGTGAACAAGCGGGTTATTGTGAAATAAATCTTAATGTTGGATGCCCAAGCGATAGAGTTCAGTCTGGAAGTTTTGGCGCCTGTTTGATGGAATACCCCAAATTGGTGGCAGAAGGGATCATTGCCATGCAGGCTGAAGTGTCTATTCCTGTTACGGTCAAAACGCGCCTTGGTATTGATGAACTAGATAGTTATGAGTTTTTATATGACTTTATTGCTCAAATTACGCAAGCAGGGTGCAATATGGTTATTCTTCATGCGCGCAAAGCGTGGTTATCGGGTTTGAGTCCCAAAGAAAATCGAGATGTGCCCCCATTAGATTATCAACGTGTTTATAACATTAAACGTGATTTTCCTAATGCTCATATAGATATTAATGGTGGTATTGAGACGTTGTCTCAAGCACAGGAACATCTAAATCATGTTGATGGTGTGATGATGGGGCGAGCTATTTATCATGATCCCTATTTATTAGCAGACGCTGATAGGCTGATCTTTAATCAACAAACAGCAACGCCATCCCGTCATCAGGTGATTGAGCTAATGTTGCCGTATATAGAACAACGTATGGCACAAGGCCGTCCTCTAAAGTCAATCACACGTCATCTGTTAGGACTATTTCAAGGTAAGCCAGGAGCGAAAGCTTGGCGTCGTCATTTAAGTGAAAATGCGCATATAAAAGGTGTCGGTATTGAAGTATTACAACAGGCGCTGAGCTTAGTTCCTGATACCGATGCCTCTATGTAATAAAAATAGGGCAAAACAGATCAGTGCAGTGATACAGACTAAAATCATTGCAAAGGCATGCGTTACAGGAATATCTGAAATACCGAGCATGCCAAAACGAAAGGCATTGACCATGTATAAAATCGGGTTGATCAAAGATATGTGTTGCCAAAATTCTGGTAACAAGCTGATCGAGTAAAACACACCACCGAGGTAGGTTAAGGGCGTTAAAATAAACGTCGGAATGATGGCGATTTCATCGAAGCTTCGTGCATAAATACCATTAATAAAACCGCCTAAAGCGAATAGAATCGCACTGAGAACAACCATACTGAACGTAATAAAAAGATGTTCGATCGAAAGTTGGGTAAAGAAAAGTGACACCAAGGTCACAATGAATCCGACACACAAACCTCGTGCAGTACCACCTGCAACATAGCCTGCCAAAATAAGATAATTTGGAATAGGTGCGACCAACATTTCTTCAATATGATTTTGAAACTTTGAACTAAAAAATGATGAGGCAACATTAGCATAGGCGTTGTTGATAACTGACATCATAATAATGCCTGGTGCAATATAGTCCATGTATCTAAAGCCACCCATTTCGCCAATCCGAGTACCAATTAGATTACCGAAAATAATAAAATACAGTGTCATTGTAATGGCTGGTGGCAGTAAAGTTTGTGGCCAAATACGGATAAAACGACGGACTTCACGGCTAAATAGCGTATAAAATGCTATCCAATGACGGTAGTGAATACTGCTGTTCATAGCGTTGCCTCAGATTTTTCGACTAGGCCTAGGAACAATTCTTCTAAGCGATTGGCTTTATTTTTCATACTATGAACTTCAATATTTTGTTCCGTCAATGCGGCGAAGATGGCATTGAGTCCTGTGTCACGTTTGAGTTCGACCTCTATCGTGGTGTCATCAATTTTTTGGTATTCAGCCATGGTGAGCTTGAAACTATCAGGTAAGGGTGACTTGAGATAGAAGATGAATGTTTCTTTATGAAGCTTATTAAGCAACGACTTCATATCTGTATTTTCAATAATATTACCGTGATCGATAATGGCTATGTTGCGACATAAATTCTCAGCTTCTTCAAGATAATGCGTAGTCAGAATAATGGTTGTGCCTTGTTGGTTAATCTTGGTTAGAAACGACCACATAGAACGTCTTAATTCAATATCAACACCAGCAGTTGGTTCGTCGAGAATCAGTAATTGAGGGTTATGGACAAGGGCACGAGCAATCATTAATCGTCGCTTCATACCGCCAGATAAGGCTCTTGCGGGTGTGGCGCGTTTATCCCATAGGCCGAGTTGGCGAAGTAGTGCATCTGCTCTTGGTTCAGCTAGTTTAGCTGGAACGCCATAGTAGCCGGCTTGAGCAATGAGAATATGTTTTACTTGCTCAAAACCATTGAAATTAAACTCTTGCGGGACCAGGCCAATAAATGCTTTAGCTCGTTCTGGCTCCTTATCAAGATCGGTATCAAAAATAGTGACTGAGCCAGATGATTTAGTGACGAGTGAACTGATAACACCAATTGTGGTTGATTTACCAGCGCCATTTGGTCCTAATAACGCAAAAAAATCACCTTGATTTACATCTAGATCTATTCCCTTTAAAGCGGTCAGGCCATTACGATAGGTTTTGGTTAAGTTTCGAATTGAAAGTGCAGTCACGATTGTTATCACAAGCCAAAATAAATCGTTCTAGGTTATCATGCTGTTCATCTTAATTAAATCTTATTCACTGCAACAATTATGATCTCATCCCCGAAGTCACAAAATGAGTTATTAGCGAGATGTGAGGCATTAGCTGGAAAGACATTGGGTCAGGTTGCAGCACAACTCAAGTTACCGGTGCCTGTTGATTTACAACGTCATAAAGGCTGGGTTGGAAGTTTATTAGAAAAGGCATTGGGCGCAGATGCCGGCAACTTGGCTGAACCTGATTTTGTTGCTTTGGGCATTGAGATGAAGACATTGCCTTTGAATGCAAATGGTCTTCCAAAAGAATCGACCTATGTATGTACAGTAGCCATGCACCAAACAGGTGAGGTAAACTGGCAGAATAGTTGGGTCAGACGAAAGTTATCTCATGTTTTGTGGGTGCCGATTGAGGCTGATAATTCAATTCCACTGGCTGAACGTTATATCGGGCAAGCTTGGTTGTGGCGACCTACACCGGTTCAAGAGTCTTGCTTACAACGTGATTGGGAAGAGTTAATGGATCGTATTGTTTTAGGCGAGCAAGACGAAATAACCGGTTTAGAAGGTGAGTATTTACAATTGAGGCCCAAAGCAGCGCATAGTCGAGTTGTTGCTAAAGGCATTTCCGACACGGGGACAACTCAACAGATAAATCCAAAAGGATTTTATCTTAGAACACAATTTACACGACAATTATTACAACATAAGGATAGCAAGTGATACATACACAAGGACCAGCAATGCAGAACTGGGTAAATTTATATGCGTAAGTTAAATTCATTGGTCATAGATAATGATCCTGCTTTTCTAGAAATAGCTCGCACTTTACTAGAGGCTGCAGGCTTTGATGTCACCACCTGTGATAATGGCCAAAGTGCATTAGATTTGGCACAGAATGAATCATTCAGATTAGTATGTTGTAGCCAAAACTTACCGGATATTCGGGGATGTGAACTTTGTGGGCAACTTAGATCGATAGTTGGCTATGATTTTAGTTCTATTTTAGTGTTAACGGACGAAGATAATTCTAGGGTACTCAAACAGGCATTGCTTGCTGGTGCCACAGATATTTTCAGCAAAAATGATCTAGATGAACTCACAACCTACATACAACGCTACGCTGACAGAGAACGTCGTCAACTATCTGGTCGTGTTTTATTGATTGAAGATTCACGTGTTGTACAAGAAATCGTACTTGATTTAGTGACAGACATGGGATTGGATGTTGATGCTTATACCCATGCTGAGGGCGGCTGGGAAGCCTTTCAAAATGGTCACTATGATCTTGTGATCACAGATGTCATGTTAGAAGGCCTTATGAGTGGTATATCTTTGGTCAGAAAGATACGCCGATTACATGGTGAACATGGAAATGTCCCAATTCTAGCAACATCAGGTTTTGATAATATTTCTCGTAAGATTGAGCTTTTTCATCTTGGCGTAAACGATTATGTAGCAAAGCCAGTGGTACGAGAAGAGTTACGTCAACGCGTGTTTAATCATGTTACCAGTTACCAAAAAATGTTGGAGTTACGCTCACAACAAAACTCCTTATACAGCTTGGCAATGTTAGATGAGCTTACCCAGTTATTTAATCGCCATGCCTTACGAGAATTTTCGGGTAAATATTTTAGCGAAGCTGCACGGCTTAATCGACCACTTACGTTAGCAGTGGTTGATATTGATCATTTCAAGAAAATCAATGAAGTAGCGGGCCATGCCAAAGCAGATCAGGTACTAGCTGAATTAGGTATGTGGTTAAAGCGTTTTGTTAGAGATGAAGATATGGTGGCTCGTTGGAGTGGTGAGGAGTTTATCTTCTTATTGCCTAGTTGTGATAGTGACACTGCATTAGCGTTGATGACACGACTGCAAAAGCGGCTTTCACAATTTAAGCCAGCAAACATTGCAATTACAGTCAGTGTAGGTTTAGCGACAACGTCAACTGAAACGCCTTATAACTTGAATAGCTTATTTGAGTTAGCAGATCGTGCTATGTATCAAGCAAAAATGTCAGGCCGGGATTGTATAAAAGTTTATGAAAGCGAGTTGGAAGAATCTGAACTATAGCGTTTGGCAAAATCAACACATTGCTCATAATCAAGCGTAAAAACACCATGTCCACCATACTCAAAGTTTAACCAGAGAAATTCAATATCTGGCCAGCGCGCCATTACGGCAAGATCACTATTGCCGACCTCAACAAATAAATGGCCTTGTGGTGTCATAAATTTAGCCGCATTGCATAAAATTTGTTGCACTAAGGCTAGGCCGTTATCTGCTGCTTCAAGTGCTGAAACAGGTTCATGCCGGTATTCTTTTGGTAGTGTTGCCATTTCATCAGCACCCACATAAGGAGGATTGCTGACAATTAAGTCATACTTTTGTGTGGTCAATGCTGACCATAAGTCAGATTGAATTGCGTTAACGCGATCATTAAGCGCATGTTTCTCAATATTAATTTGTGCAACAGCTAATGCATCAGAACTGATATCAATCGCATCAACGTTAGCTTCTGGAAATGCTTCAGCACAAGCAATAGCAATGCAGCCACCACCAGTACACATATCCAGAATAGATGTCACATTCTCTGGCTCACTTACCCAAGGTAAAAAATTATCTTGGATGAGTTCCGCAAACGGTGAACGAGGGATTAAGACACGATTATCGACATAAAATGGCATGCCAGCAAACCAAGCCTCATGAGTTAGGTAGGGTACGGGCACACGCTCTACAATACGGCGATGGAGTAACTCTGCAATAGCTTCTTTTTCAGCATGCGTTAAGCGAGCATCTGCAAACATTTCAGGAAACTCGGTTGCAGGAAGATGCAGGCTATGAAGAATTAATTGTAATGCATCATTAAAGGCATCAGCATTGCCATGACCATAGAATAATTCTGCAGCATTAAATTGTGACGTAGCCCAGCGTAAGACATCACGTAATGTCTGTAGTTCATTGGTTAAAGTATCGCGGATTGAGGACATTAACGTTTATTGACTAATATCAACAAAATGACCTGCAATAGCTGCGGCTGCTGCCATCGCTGGGCTGACCAAATGCGTACGACCACCTAAACCTTGACGACCTTCAAAATTGCGATTGGATGTGGATGCGCAATGCTCACCCGATTCAAGGCGATCGGCATTCATTGCCAAACACATTGAACAACCTGGATCGCGCCATTCAAAACCAGCTTCAATAAAGACTTTATCCAAACCTTCTTGTTCAGCTTGTTGTTTCACCAAGCCCGAGCCAGGCACAACTAAAGCCTGTTTTAAGGTTGAAGCAACTTTACCGCCTTTAATTGCCGCTGCAGCTTGTCGTAAATCTTCTATACGAGAATTTGTGCATGATCCAATAAAGACACGGTCCAATTGGATATCCGTAATGGCTTGATCTCCTTTTAATCCCATATATGCCAAGGCTTTTTCCATACCATTACGTTTAACAGGATCTGTTTCATTTGCAGGGTTTGGCACCTTATCATCAACAGCAACAACCATTTCAGGTGATGTACCCCACGTGACCTGAGGTTTGATTTCAGCTGCATCAAGCGTAAGTGTTTTATCAAAAACAGCACCAGTATCACTGTGTAAGTCTTGCCAAGCATCAACAGCTTTCTGCCAATTATCACCAGAAGGGGCAAAAGGTCGGCCTTTTAAATAGTTGATCGTGGTATCGTCAACCGCAATGATGCCAGCACGTGCCCCAGCCTCAATAGTCATATTGCATACGGTCATTCGACCTTCCATTGATAGAGCCTTGATCGCATCACCAGCAAACTCAATGGTATAACCTGTGCCGCCAGCTGTTCCAAGCTTGCCTATAATGGCTAAAACGATATCTTTAGCCGTTACACCATCACGGACTTGGCCATTAACTTCTACTAGCATATTTTTAGCTTTTTTCTGAATCAAACACTGTGTGGCTAACACATGTTCTACTTCAGAAGTACCAATACCAAAAGCCAGTGCACCAAAGGCACCATGTGTAGACGTATGTGAGTCACCACAAACTACGGTCATACCTGGTAGTGTTGCGCCTTGTTCAGGGCCAACAACGTGGACAATACCTTGACGAATATCAGATAAATCAAACTCGGTTACACCGAAATCTTTGCAATTTTGATCAAGTGTTTCAACTTGCAAACGTGAAATAGGATCGGCGATCCCTTGATCACGATTATTTGTCGGAACATTATGATCTGGGGTTGCTAAGATAGAATCAAGACGATGCGGGGTACGATGAGCTAGTCTCAATCCTTCAAATGCTTGAGGTGATGTAACTTCGTGAACTAACTGACGATCAATATAGAGAAGGGCAGTAATACCATCTTCATCTGTACGAACGATATGTTGTTCCCAAAGCTTGTCATAAAGTGTCTTAGCAGCAGTCATGTCTGATCTTAGTGGTTTGATGAAAAACACTAATTATACAGTGAAGCTGATGGATGCTCTATGCCATATTTTTAACAGGCAAAAAAAAACGAGCAGCCTTGCGACTACTCGTTTTTTATTTTTCTAGGAAAAATGGTTATTCCATATTAGCGTGTCTATATCTCATTTCTTCCTCTGGGATGCCTTTCTCATGAATAAGATGAGAAACAATCGCTTCCAAGAAAATCAATGTAGATAATTCAAACATGGTTCCCATAGGCATGCCTTTTGTTGGGGCAAAGCTATCGTCGTTACCAATTTGAATCGTTTGATCAGCTAAATCACCAATAGTTGAGCTTGCTTTTGAGCAAATCAAAACTACTTTTGCGCCTTCAGATTTGGCTTTATTGGCGAATGAAACAAGTTGAGTTGTTTCACCAGAACCAGAAATAACAATTAATAAATCGCCTTCTCTGATGCTAGGTGTACTAATTTCACCTTGAACAAATACTTCATAACCACTATGCATCAATCTCATTCCTAGGAAGTTACCTACTAGTTTTGAGCGGCCTGCGCCTGTGATAAAGATGCGTTTAGCAGCATCACACATTGCAACTAGTTTGGCTTCGTTCGAATCATCAGTAACACTAAGGACACTATTGATTTTGTTTAAGATTAGATCACGATGCATTTTATTGTTCCTTATGCTGCGTCTACTAAAGCACGTAATTCTTTAGCAGATTCTGCTGGAGAAGGAGCGCCGTAGATAGCCGCACCAACAACAACGATTGCTGCACCAGCTTGAACTGTGCTTTGGATTGTATCTTTGTTGATACCACCAGCAACAGAGATTTTAACGTCTAAGCCAAGGCTTGCGATTAATTTAAGATCTTCAAAAGGTGTTTGACCTGCAGCTTGTGCATCAAGACCTGTGTGAACACCGATGATTTGCGCACCGTTTGCAGCAGCAGCTTTAGCAACAGCAGCTTTATCTTCAACACCGATTAAATCGATTTGAGCTTCAGCACCATTAGCGTTAGCAGCTTTGATAACACCGTTGATTGTAGCCATGTCAGCAGCACCCAAAACTGTAGTGATATCACCACCAGCTTCGAAGAAAGGAGTTGCTTCGTATTCACCAGCATCCATAGTTTTAAGGTCAACTAAGATTTTTTTATCAGGGTGAGCAGCTTTTAACGCTTTAACAAGCTTAAGACCGTTGTATTTAATACAAGGTGTACCGATTTCTAGAATGTCAACATATGGAGCTACAGCTTCTGCTAAAGCCATAGTTGCGTCGAAGTCTAGAGAATCTAGAGCCATTTGGATTTCTGCCATGATCATACTCCTAAAGTATTTTATTTTATTATTTCACGTTCAATTACGCGGGTTTGGAACTATAGTTCACAAATAAGCCTGATGTCAATTTAGACCTATTTCTGAAAATTTCAGCCCACTATCCGATCATGTCGGTAGCAGGCTGAGAATTTCTTTTGTTTGAGCTGAAGCTTAAATTTTAAGCTTCGATTTCAGCTAGACGATTTGCTAATAACTCTTCAAGCGTTTCTAATGCTTTTGCAAAACCATCGATACCTTCTGATAATTTCTCAGATGCCATACGATCTGCTGCGTGCATTGCATCAAATGTTGCTTTATTCATATCAATTTTAGCAATATCAGATGCCATAGCCTGTTCAACAGAAAGTTTACGAGGTAGTTCACCTTCTGTTGATTGCAATTCATCAAGTAAGCTAGGAGAGATTGTTAATAAATCAACACCAGCCAATTCTGTGATTTCACCAACGTTACGGAAGCTAGCGCCCATAACTTCTGTTTTATAACCAAATTTTTTGAAGTAGTTATAAATTGCAGTTACTGAAACAACACCTGGATCTTCAGCAGGTTCATATGAATCACGACCAGTATCTTTTTTGTACCAATCAAGAATACGACCTACGAAAGGTGAGATTAATTGGATACCGTTTTCAGCACATGCGATAGCTTGGTGAAGACCAAACACTAATGTTAAGTTTGTGTGAATGCCTTCTTGTTCAAGCACTTTAGCAGCTTGAATACCTTCCCAAGTTGCTGCAATTTTGATCAAGATACGATCACGTGAAACACCAGCGGCTTCGTATTGAGCAATCAAATCACGGCCTTTTTCGATGGTCGCGTCTGTATCGTAAGACAATCTAGCATCAACTTCAGTTGAAACACGTTGTGGCACGATGTCTAGGATTTTTAGACCAAATGAAACGGCTAAACGATCGAATGCTAGAGTAACAACTTCTGAAGAGGGCGCATTAGCACCTACTGTGGCACGAGCACCTTTAAGTGTGTCATCAACAATGCTCTGATATTCAGGCATTTGAGCCGCAGCAGTGATTAAAGATGGATTTGTTGTCGCATCGCGAGGTGTAAATTGCTGGATTGCAGCAATATCACCAGTATCGGCAACAACAACTGTCATTTCTTTAAGTTGGTCTAGTAAATTTGCCATGTTTGTTAGATACCTTTTATCAAAAATTAGTAATTCATCAGCAATAGCAATATGCTATTTCATCAGAAATTGAGTTATTTATGATTATCATTCCAGTCATCATTTGTTTACAAAGTGACATGAAAAACGATAAACAAATCTTCGTAGCGAGGTATTAACCTTGGTTACGAATGTATTTTTCTACGCCAGTGAGTGGCTTAGCAGCTGCTTGATTTTGAATATAAGCTTCAACACCAGTAACTGGTTTAGCAGCAGCTTGGTTGCGGATGTATTTCTCAACGCCTGTTAATGGTTTTGCAGTTGCTGCCTGATTACGGATGTAACGTTCGACACCAGTCAGACCATCATTATTTGTTGCTGATGCCACAGTTGTGTTTTTATCAGAACCTGATGAAAATAAGCCACAAAAGAAGTCGCAAATTGAAGCAAAAAAACCTTTTTCATTCATTAGAAATACCCCTAGTTTATTTATGTTTAATCTCTATCCGTCCAGAGATATTCTGGTTAAGAAGGATAAGTTACTATTATTAGCTTAGTTGTGGCAAGTCAAAGCATCAATTCAATCTCTTAAAAAGACAGTACATACTTTAACTTTCCTGTGGCTGAGCTACCCAATAATTATCATGAATAAGCTATGACCAATACTCTTGAAAGAGAATTTCTATCGAAGAGTTAAAAAAAACGAGTGACCATGGCCACTCGTCATTCTTACAGACTTAATTAAAGTCTTATGCTGCATCAACTAATGCGCGCAATTCTTTAGCAGATTCTGCTGGAGAAGGAGCGCCGTAGATTGCTGCGCCAACAACAACGATAGTTGCGCCAGCTTGAATTGTGCTTTGGATAGTGTCTTTGTTGATACCACCAGCAACAGAGATGCGAACACCTAAGTTTAAGTCAGCAATCAATTTAAGATCAGCAAATGGTGTTTGGCCAGCTGCTTGTGCGTCAAGACCAGTGTGAACACCGATGATTTGCGCGCCGTTTGCTGCTGCTTGAGTTGCACATGCTGCTTTATCTTTAACACTGATTAAGTCGATTTGAGCTTCAGCGTTGTTTGCATTAGCTGCTTTAATAACACCGCCCATAGTAGCTTTATCAGAAACACCTAATACTGTGCAGATATCTGCACCAGCTTCGTAGAAAGGAGTTGCTTCGTATTCACCAGCATCCATTGTTTTAAGGTCAACAAGGATTAATTTTTCTGGGAATTTTGCTTTTAATGCAGTTACTAATTCAAGACCGTTGTACTTGATGCAAGGTGTACCGATTTCTAAGATATCAACATAAGGTGCTACTTGCTCTGCAAGTGCAATAGTTGCGTCGAAATCTAGAGAATCTAGAGCCATTTGGATAAGTGCTTTTGCCATGCTGACATGCTCCTAAAAGGTTGATTTAATTTGTTTACGCTAAAAATACGCTGTGAAAATATAAAGCAGTTCATGGTTCTATGTCAATTTTATTGCCCGGGCGTTACTTGCAAATGTCGCTATAGGCTAGACAGCATCAATTAGAGTATGCCAAGCTGGGGCGCTAAAAAATATACTGGCGGCTTAATTTTTTACTTAACTTAAATGGCGGTAGCTTAGAACTATGACTGTTTTAGACGATTTTGACAGTTTAATTATTGATATGGATGGTGTGCTTTGGCATGGTAACAATCCGATGGATGGCATTATTGAATTTTTTTCTACGCTACGCCAGCTCCAAATTCCTTTTGTTCTAGCCACAAATAACGCGAGCCTTACTCAACAGCAATATGTTGATAAATTAGCCATTATGGGGGTTAGCGTTGCTACAGATGAAATATTGACCTCAAGCATGGCAACTGCGCGTTATTTAGTAACACACCTACCACATGATATTAGACGTGCTTTTGTTATAGGAGAACAAGGTTTACGCCAACCATTACTAGATAGTGGTTTTTTTCTAACGGAACTTTATCAAGTTAATCAACCGAGTAAAGGTATTTTCGACCAAGGGGCAGATATTGTTGTGTCAGGTTTAGATCGGCACTTAACCTGGGATAAATTAGCCACAGCAACACTTAATATTAAAGC
>JBFIJJ010000031.1:0-18111 GCA_041600795.1 Methylophagaceae bacterium
CGGCGGTTCATTGATGACACCTATCCTGATTTTTGGTTTTGCGATTTCGCCAGCCATTGCTGTTGGTACTGATCTGCTTTTTGCTGCTATTACTAAGTCTGGCGGCATTTTATCGTATTGGCGTCATGGTGTTGTTAATTGGTTGGTGGTGAGACGTTTAGCGATAGGCAGCGTATCTACAACATTAATGACCTTGTGGTTACTCAATATTTCAGGCGCAAATGAAGGTCAACATGACAATGTAATTACGCTGGCATTGGGAATTGCCTTGATATTAACCTCAAGCGCCTTATTGCTCAAAAGTGCAATCGCCAATTTGTTACGTGCGCGCGCTGGACATCCCGTTGTATCAGCCTTATATAGCCTTCGGCAAGATGAACAACATAAAGCATTTGCTACTATTTTGACTGGTGGATTTTTAGGTGTGATGGTGACGATGTCTTCAGTGGGGGCTGGGGCATTAGGTGCAGTGGTGTTGTTATTTTTATACCCGAAAATGAAGGGTGTCGAGATTGTCGCAACGGATATTGCTCATGCGGTGCCATTGACCGCTATTGCGGGAATTGGGCATTCCACCATGGGAACTGTGGATTGGTCTTTGTTATCATACTTACTATTAGGATCTCTTCCGGGGATCTATATCGGTAGTCACTTGGGCATTAAAATCCCAGACACTGTGATGAGACCATTGTTAGCAATCATATTATTAGCGATAGGCGTTAAATGTCTTCTGTAATTAAACCAATAGATCTGACTTTATATGGTTGTCCTATGCACTATATAAAAGCGCGTGAGGCAATAAAAACTGTTGAACTAGAAATGAGCATTACGATAGAAGTAAATAATGGTGATGCGGTTGATGAAGTACTAGCTAGCTTGCGGAAAGATGGTCAGTTATGTGAACTGCAAACCAAGGGCAATCTAACCTCATTGATTAAGGTGACGAGGAAAATATGACCGAAATTAAAGAAAAACTAGCTGTTAAAATTGAGGCTGTTAAAACATTATTAGCCAGTATTGTTACTGATTATAAGTCAGCTACATTTGCATCAAGTTATGGCGCTGAAGATATGGTGCTAATGGATTTGATCTGCAAGTTTGCTCCAGAAATAGAAATATTTACCTTAGATACTGGTCGTTTACCAAAAGAAACATATAACGTTATGCAAGAAGCGAAAGCACGCTATAACGTTGATGTAAAAGTCTATTTTCCTGAGGCATCCGATGTTGAACAGTATGTGACTCAATATGGACCGAATGCTTTTTATGACAGTGTTGAGTTACGTAAACAATGTTGCGCTATGCGTAAAGTGAAACCACTCAAACGTGCCTTAGAAGATAAAGATGCGTGGTTAACTGGTATGCGTCGTTCGCAAGCGGTGACTCGAAGTGAATTGCCTGTTTCTGAGCGCGATGAGGATCATGGTTTGCAAAAATTTAGCCCATTAACAGATTGGTCTAATGGTGATGTATGGGCGTATATCAGAGCATTTGATGTGCCATACAATAAATTACATGATCAAGGTTTTGCCAGTATTGGCTGTGAACCATGCACGCGAGCAATTACGGTTGGTGAAGATATTCGTGCTGGTCGCTGGTGGTGGGAAAATCCAGAATCAAAAGAATGCGGCCTTCATGTGAAAGCGAAATAAATAGAGATTTTTATGACTAAAAAGTTAACACATTTACAACAATTGGAAGCCGAAAGCATACATATTATGCGAGAAGTGGCTGCCGAGTTTGATAATCCAGTGATGTTATATTCAGTGGGTAAAGATTCAGCAGTTATGTTGCATTTGGCAATGAAAGCCTTTGCACCTGGCAAACCACCATTTCCATTACTTCATGTTGATACAACATGGAAGTTCAGAGAAATGATTGAATTCCGTGATCAACGAGTCAAAGAGCTAGGCTTAGAGTTATTGGTGCATAGTAACCAAGAAGGTATTGATGCTGGTATCAACCCATTTGATCACCCACGCTATACCGACATTATGAAAACCGATGCCTTAAAACAAGCTCTTAATAAATACGGCTTTGACGCTGCATTTGGTGGTGCCCGTCGTGACGAAGAAAAATCACGTGCAAAAGAACGTGTTTATTCGTTTCGTGATAAAAACCATCGTTGGGATCCTAAGCAACAACGTCCTGAATTGTGGAATATCTATAACAGTAAAGTGAATAAAGGCGAAAGTATTCGTGTTTTCCCATTATCAAACTGGACTGAGTTAGATATTTGGCAATACATTCACTTAGAAAATATACCAATTGTACCTTTGTATTATGCGGCTGAACGTCCGGTGGTTGATTACAACGGCCTAACAATTATGGTTGATGATGATCGCATGCGTATTCCTGAAGGCCAACAACCCAGAATGGAAAAAGTACGTTTTAGAACCTTAGGCTGTTATCCATTAACCGGTGCAGTTAAGTCTGAAGCACAGACTTTGCCAGATATTATTCAAGAAATGTTATTAACGACGACTTCAGAACGACAAGGTCGTGCTATTGACCATGATGAAGCAGGTTCTATGGAGAAGAAAAAACAAGAGGGCTACTTCTAATGAGTACTGAAAGTTCATATCAAACAGACAGCTTAATTGCGACCGATATCGAAGCGTATTTGAAGCAGCACGAGAATAAAGAAATTTTACGATTTCTAACCTGCGGTAACGTCGATGATGGTAAAAGTACCTTAATCGGCCGTTTATTGCATGACTCTAAAATGATCTATGAAGATCAATTAGAAGCCGTGACTAAAGATAGTGTCAAATCAGGTACTACGGGTGATGGTGTTGATTTAGCGTTGCTGGTGGATGGTTTACAAGCAGAACGTGAACAAGGTATTACCATTGATGTAGCATACCGTTATTTTTCGACTACCAAACGTAAATTCATCATTGCTGATACACCGGGGCATGAGCAGTACACACGTAATATGGCAACAGGTGCATCAAACTGCCAACTAGCAGTTATTTTGATTGATGCCCGTTATGGCGTGCAAACACAAACCCGTCGTCATAGTTACATCGCTTCATTATTGGGTATTAAACATATCGTTGTTGCCATCAATAAAATGGATATCAAAGACTATAGCGAGCAAGTCTATAACGATATTCGTAAAGACTACACTGAGTTTGCTCGTGAACTCGAAATGGAAGATGTCCACTTTGTGCCGTTATCAGCCTTAGTCGGTGATAACGTCGTTAACCGAAGTGAAAACATGCCTTGGTATCAGGGCGAAACCTTGATGGAGTTATTGGAAACCGTTGAGATTTCTGCTGATGCGAATGTGCAAGATGTGCGTTTTCCTGTGCAATTTGTTAACCGCCCGAATTTAAATTTCCGTGGTTATTGTGGCACGTTGGCATCAGGCATTTTGAAACCGGGTGATGAGATTACAGTGTTACCTTCAGGCAAAGAAAGTAAAATTAAAGCTCTCGTTACCTATGATGGTGATTTAGAACAAGCTATTCCGGGTGAGGCGATCACTGTTACCTTGCAAGATGAAATTGATATCAGTCGTGGCGATATGATTGTACATCGTGATCATCAACCGCATGTGGCGAGTCGTTTCAAAGCCACAGTGGTGTGGATGACAGAGCAACCTTTAGTTATGGGCAAACAATATAACTTCAAAGTTGGTGTCAGTGATAGCTCGGGTACGATGACGGCAGTTGATAGTCAAATTGATGTAAATACCTTGGCAAAAAATTCGGCAACGCAACTGGCGTTAAATGAAATTGGCGAATGTGAATTTTCATTAACTAAACCGATTGTATTCGACTCGTACAAACGTAACAGAACAACGGGTGCATTCATTATTATTGATCGCTTAAGCAACGTTACTATCGGTGCGGGTATGATTACTGAAGCGGTATCAGATGCACAAGCCAAAGAAGTTTCAACAGAAACATTCTCTGAGTTTGAACTGGAACTGAATGCGTTAATCAGAAAACACTTCCCACACTGGGATGCAAAAGATTTAAGCCAATTGCTTAAATAATTAAATTAAAAAAGCCGGGCTTACGTCCGGCTTTTTTATGTCAAGCTGGAGTAGATAAGTGGACCTCAACAAAGAACTGGCTTATATCCAACAACAGATTCCAATCACGGCCAACCTTGGCGTTACCATCACTGCATTCGATGGCCAAAAAATTATTATTTCAGCACCGTTAGAGGCTAATAAAAATCTTCATGGCACTGTATTTGGAGGTAGTCAGGCTGCAATTGGGATTTTGACCGGTTGGAGTTTGATCTATCTCAAACTTAAACTGCTTGGTATTGATAATGATTTGGTTATTCAAAAAAGTAGTTATGATTTTACTAAACCGATCAGTGCTGATTTCACCGCAACATGCCAGCTGCCACCCCAAGCTGAATTTGATCTGTTTATCACTACCTTGAAAGAGAAGGGTAAAGCTCGATTATCGTTAACAGCTGAGATTGAGTCAGAAAATGGCGTATGCGGTATTCATCAAGGGCTTTATGTGGTGTTTTTAAAAGCCTAAGTTCTTTACTATTTCTTTATAACTAACAGTAAATTAGCTAATCGAGTCTGATAACTGTAAAGTAGTCGCTCTGCTTAGTTTTCTATTCCATTTTGGTGAACGACGCTCCTTTATTTTGGGAAACCTATGTCTTCACTACGCGTGCGTTATCAAACCATTGAGTTTGGTGACAACGATATTCATGTTCAAACCTTACGAGATCGTCAACAATTTTCAGATGCTGGAAGTGCAGATGCTGAGAAATTAGGTGTTTCACCAGCATCATGGCCACTGTTTGGGGTTATTTGGGATTCAAGCCAAATCTTGGCGCAGTTGATGTTTGAGTATGACATTGCAGGCAAACGAATTTTGGAAGTGGGCTGTGGAATTGCGTTATCCAGTTTGATGCTGAATCAAAGAAATGCCGATATTACGGCATCAGATTACAATCCTGAGGCTGGCGAATTTCTTGAAACGAATGTAAAGCTCAACGATGGGGACGTGATTCCTTTTTTTCGAGCTGATTGGGCAGATGACAATGCCGAGTTAGGACAATTTGATCTAATTATTGGTAGTGATATCTTATATGAGCCCGATCATGCTGAACTGTTATCAGGCTTTATTAATCGACATGCAAGTTCGGACTGTGAAGTAATCTTAGTTGATCCAGGTCGAGGCAATCATCCACGATTTAGCAAGAAGATGGTCGCTTTAGGTTATAGCCATAGCCAAGCCAAACCAACAATTGTTAGTGAGCAGAGTAAAACCTTTCACGGGCAAATCTTACGTTATCAGCGTAGTACATAATCAAAACTAACTTATCCTAGCAACACCTGTTGCCAGCATGAACATTTTTGTTCAAAAGACATAGCTGCATGAGCGGGACTGGTTGAAGGTAATCGTTTTCTAGGAATGCTTAACTGGTTTCCAGACAAACTTGGTAACACATATTTATTAAATATTTGTTCAGCTTTGGTACCATTAAAGACAATCAATTTTATTGCCTGATGCTGTTGTAAGAACAGAGAGAAATCATTAGCAATGATGCTTTCAGACTCAATATTACTATCTAAACTGCCTTGACGTTGACAGCTTTGTAACACATCCCAGAGCGCGATTTTTTCAGCAAGCAAACTGGCACAACGTTGCTGGTATGAACGATCCTCTGCGATATCAAATATGGTTAGCATAATTGGCCAAAATGCATTTCTAGGATGGGCATAATAGCGCTGTTGCCTAAGTGATTCGACGCCTGGCATAGAACCTAGAATTAAAATGTGAGCATCATCGTTAGCAATGGCTGTAAAACATGTTGATGTGAGACTATCAGTCGTCATAGTTATTGATACTGATTTCCTTGGTGACGGATCCAGCCAGTAATATGTTTTTTTGCAGGATCATGATGTGTCCAATGCAATACACCACCTTGTTGATTCCATTCATATTCACCAAACACGCTGACATGATCGCCGACTTTAAGGTTGTCGATACGTGGTGTCAAATCAATATTATGAGCGACTAAAATCGTGTGGCCACTAGCTAGTTGAATGATGAATCGTTGGTGGCGTCTGCCGTTATTATCATCAGGTAATAGTTTTATAATGGTTGCATCAACCTCAAGTTGAACACCACTTTGTTGTTGTTCAAATACCTGCTCGAAGTGCGTTGTTTGATTAAGTGTGGTGGAATCAGGATCGTATTTACTGGCTGCATAGCCCAAAACTAAGAAGGCAATGACTAGGCCGAGTCGATATTTTTGACGCGTATTAAAAGGCATAAAAATTAACCATTTTGGTGTTCTAGATCCTAGCTTGATTAAGAGTCCGAACGATATTATAAGCTACGATTTTCAGTAATTTCACAAGCCTTGTGTTCAGACGATATATAAAACTGCTGCTATTAGTCGCGAAATAGGTGAGCAAGCGTCATAAACATTAATGAATGTTAACTGTGTAAGCGTGTGGTAATCGTATCTGTATCGGGCTGTTAAGACTGGGTTTGTTCCAATATTATCTTACTTGTGTTTCGAATAAATGCTCTGGGAGTTATAATCTGTTGATTATTTATCTAGTTTAGAGAGCTTAGATGTATCAGTACGATAACTACGATCAAACGATGATTGATCAGCGGGTAGCACAATACCGCGATCAAACGCGTCGTTTTTTAGCGGGTGAATTGACCGAAGAGCAATTCCGACCATTACGATTAATGAATGGTTTATATATTCAAATTCATGCGCCGATGTTGCGTGTTGCCATCCCTTACGGCTTGATGTCTTCGAAACAGGTTCGCAAAATTGCGGATGTTTCACGTAAATATGACAAAGGCTATGTGCATTTCACGACACGCCAAAACTTCCAATTAAACTGGCCCGCACTCGAAACTGTGCCTGATATTCTGGCGGAGCTAGCTTCAGTACAAATGCACGCCATTCAAAGTAGTGGTAACTGTATTCGTAATACAACGTCAGATCAGTTAGCTGGTGTTAATGCTAACGAATTGGAAGATCCGCGTCCTTGGTGTGAGATCATTCGTCAATGGTCAACGTTTCATCCTGAATTTGCCTATCTGCCACGTAAATTCAAAATTGCGGTTACAGGTAGCTCAGAAGATCGTGCGGCGACACAAGTACATGATATCGGCTTACATTTGGTTAAAAACCATGATGGTGAAATTGGCTTTGAAGTGTTAGTTGGCGGTGGTTTAGGTCGTACGCCGGTCATCGGTCAGCAAATTCGTCCTTTCCTAGAGAAAAAAGATTTATTGTCATATTTAGAAGCGATTTTACGAGTCTATAACCGTTTAGGTCGTCGTGATAATAAATATAAAGCACGTATTAAAATCACAGTGCGCGAGCATGGTATCAACCACATTCGCGAACTTGTTGAGGCTGAATGGGTACATATTCGTAAACAATTAGAACTTGATGATAAAGAAATCCAGCGTGTTAAAAAGTATTTCACAGAACCAGAGTACGATACGGCTGCTGTGGACGATCAAACCTTCGCCGAAATGCAAGCACAAGATCCCGCTTTTGCACGCTGGGTAAAACAAAATGTTGTTGATCATAAAGTGCCGGGCTATAAGATTGCTTATATTTCATTGAAATCACCAACCAGCCCTCCAGGTGACGTCACAGCCGAACAACTTGATGTGATTGCTGACTTGGCTGATGAATTTAGTATGAGTGAAGTGCGTTCAACGCATAACCAAAATTTATTGTTGAGTGATGTTAAACAAGGTGAGTTGTATGCCTTGTGGTTACGTTTGGAAGCTGAAGGTTTAGCAACAGCTAATATTAATACCTTAACTGATATAATTTGTTGCCCAGGTTTGGATTTTTGTGGCCTTGCAAATGCAACCTCAATTCCATTAGCAAAAGCGATTAATGAACGCTTTGATGACTTAGATTATTTATACGATCTAGGTGATATTAAAATCAAAATGTCAGGCTGTATGAATGGCTGCGCTCACCAAAGTGTTGGTCATATTGGTATCTTGGGTGTCGATAAAAAAGGTGAAGAATGGTATCAATTTACTCTGGGTGGCAGCTCTGAAGCAGATGCCTCATTGGGTGAGCGTTTAGGTCGCGCTATCCCTAAAGATGAAGTTGTTGATACTGTAGCAATATTATTAGATACCTATAAAGAATTACGCCTTGAAGACGAATCTTTCTTAGCAACAGTTCGTCGTATCGGTGTGGACCCATTCAAGGAGCGTGTATATGCAGATAATTAAAGACCGTGAAATCGTTGATGATAATTGGTTACATTTAGACGATGAAGCTGAATTAGTTGCTGGCAATATCACTGTGTCATTAGCACGCTGGCAAGAGCAGCATGAAACGCTAACTCATCATGAAGGTGGTTTAGGTATTCGTTTAACTGGTGATGATCCACTTGAAGAAATCGTGCCTGATTTAGCTCATTTTTCTCTTATTGTATTAATTTTCCCTGCTTTCACCGATGGACGTTGTTATTCATTTGCACGTTTATTGCGTGACCGCTATGACTTTAAAGGTGAAATTCGTGCACAAGGTGATGTGTTGTACGATCAGTTGTTCTATATGTCGCAATGCGGTATTAATAGCTTTGAATTAGCCAATCCAAATCGATTAACTAATGCGATTAAGGCGTTTGATGATTTTTCAGAAAGTTATCAGACGACAGCACTTCGTCCTGAACCTTTATACCGTAGACGTTAATCAATAGACACTTACCATGGCTGTTTATGCTATCGGCGATGTTCAAGGCTGTTTTGATGAGCTATTACGATTATTAGATCATATCGATTTTGATCCTTTAGTAGATCAAATCTGGTTAGCAGGGGATTTAGTTAATCGAGGCCCGAGATCAGCTGATGTACTTCGATTAGCCATGGATCTTGGTCCAAATCGAGTCAAATGTGTTCTAGGTAATCATGATCTTCACTTATTAGCCAATGCGGCGGGTGTTGTTGAACATCAACATCACTTGGACACGATGGATTCGGTGTTGGAAGCCGATGACCGTGCGCAGCTAGTACAGTGGCTGCGTCACCAGCCGTTGTTCCATCATGATCCAAACCTTGGTTTTAGCATGGTGCATGCTGGCCTACCGGCTGAATGGACAATTGAAGATGCGTTAAGATTGTCGAAAGAAGTTGAAGTTGTCCTGCAAAGTGATAATTGGGCTGAATTTTTTAAGCATATGTATGGAAATAAGCCTAAGCGGTGGTCTGAATCTTTGACTGGTTGGGATAGATTACGTTTTATTACGAATTGTTTTACACGTTTACGTTATTGTCATGATGACGGAGCGTTGGCTTTACGGTTTAAAGGTGCTCCAAAAGATAAGCCGACCGATCAAAAACCCTGGTTTGATATGCCCAATCGTCAATCACAACAAGATAAGATTGTCTTTGGCCACTGGTCTACTTTGGGGGTAGGCCAATATGGCAACGTATTTTCACTTGATAGTGGTGCAGTTTGGGGAGAGACATTAACTGCCGTTAGAATCGATCAACATCCCTATCAATGGTTTACCATACAGGCAGAAAGCAAGGATTTACCTTATGGCAAAAAGAAACAAACACCCTATGTTAAACGCTGGTCGTAACGACGTGTTAGGACTATTGTGTTAAAACAAAGTACAATACACTTTATAATTTACATATCTCGGAAATTTAAATAACCATGAGCAATATCACGACTTTTTCTGGTGATTTTTCGGCCCAAGGGCTTCGTGTTGGTATCGTCGCAGGACGATTTAATGACTTTATTGTTGAAAATCTAATTTCAGGTGCTATTGATTGCCTAGTTCGCCATGGTGCTAACGAAGGTGATATTGAAATTGCTCGTGTTCCAGGTGCTGTTGAGATTCCTTTGGCAGTCCAACGTATGGGCCGTACTGGCAAGTATGATGCAATCATCGCTTTGGGCGCGGTTATTCGCGGTGGAACGCCTCACTTTGATTATGTTGCAGGTGAATGTGCTAAAGGCCTTGGTCAATTAGCATTGCAATTAGACATTCCTGTTTCATTCGGTGTGTTGACTGTTGACACAATCGAGCAAGCAATTGAACGTGCCGGTACTAAAGCTGGTAATAAAGGTGCAGAAGCTGCAATGGGTACCATTGAAATGGTCAATGTATTGCGCCAAATTGAGAGTGCTAAATAACATGGCAGGCGGTCTTCCTAGATCTCATGCCCGTCGTGCAGCTGTTCAGGCACTTTATCAGTCACTAGTAAATGGTCAGATGCCAGTTAAAGATGGCATTGATTTTATTACAGCTGAAAATTCTGACAAGATGGACGTCAAATATTTCACGATGTTGATCAATGGTGTTGCAAACGACATTGAGAGATTAGATGCCGAATTAGCATTTGCTGTTGATCGTGATTTAAAAGAAATTGATCCTGTTGAGAGTTCGGTATTACGTATTGCTGTTTATGAATTTATCAACCGACCAGAAATTCCTTATCGCGTAGTTCTTAACGAAGCCGTTGAACTCGCCAAAGCTTTCGGTGGTGAGAAAGGGCATAAATACGTTAATGGCGTTTTAGACAAAATGGGGTCTAAATTGCGTGAAGTTGAATATCAAGCCGCAAAGGCCCGTCGCGCTAACAAATCATAACACTGATTTGTGACGGATTTTAACTGCGCATGTCACAGTCAGAATTTTCAATCATTGCCCAATACTTTGAATCGTTAACACTCCGCCGGGATGATACCTTTCTTGGTATCGGTGATGATTGTGCCATTTTGACTTGTCCTGCCGGTCATAGTGTTGCCGTTTCGATAGATACCTTAGTTGAAGGAATTCATTTTTTCAGCGATGTTGATCCCCGCACCTTAGGCCATAAATCACTTGCCGTAGGTTTGAGTGACCTTGCAGCAATGGGGGCTACACCTGCTTGGTTCACGCTTGCCTTAACGCTGCCTAACGTTGATGAACACTGGCTATCACAGTTTTCTCTTGGACTTTCTTCATTAGCCAAGTATCACAATATTCAATTGGTTGGAGGTGATACGACACGAGGTCCACTGACAATCAGCATTCAAGTGCATGGCCATGTCAAAGCTAACGAAGCTTTAAGACGCGATGGTGCTCAGGTAGGTGATTTGATTTATGTTACGGGCACATTGGGTGATGCTGGAGCTGCCCTTCAGCTTAAATTACATAATTTAGAACAAAGTGTTCTCGATGATGAAGATAAATCCTATCTAGTTAGTCGCTTAGAACTACCAACACCGCGTATTGAAATTAGTCATAAATTAATTGGTATCGCGACATCTGCGATTGATATATCTGATGGTCTTAGTGCTGACTTAGGTCACATCATTAGTAAAAGTGGAGTTGGAGCAGAAATAGTGATCGAGCAGTTACCCTTATCTGTTGCAATGACTAAGATCGACAAAACTACTGCATATGATTTGGCACTTACCTCCGGTGATGATTATGAACTGTGTTTTACAGTGCCTCCACAGTATAAAAAACAGATAGAAAGAGAATTAGCATCACACTGCACCCAAATTGGGGTGATCACAGAACACTCTTCTGGCTTTAAGATTATTGATAAAAAAGGTGATGTATTTTCATTACAAGGCAAAGGTTATGACCACTTCCCCAGTTAAGCCAACGTTTACAGAATTGTTAAAACGACCAGTTTGTTTTTTAGGCTTAGGTTTCGGTACGGGGCTAGCCCCTAAAGCACCAGGAACATTCGGAACAGTAGCTGCTATTCCAATCTACTGGTTGATGCAAGATCTTAGTCTGATAGCTTATCTTGTCCTAACATCTATTGCATTTGTTGTAGGTATTTGGATTTGTCAGAAATCAGCAGATTGGCTCGGTAAAGACGATCCCTCAGCAGTTGTATGGGATGAAATTGTTGGTTATTTAGTGACAATGATTGCCGCGCCAGCAGGGTGGATATGGATGCTAATAGGATTTGTTTTATTTCGTATTTTCGATATTATCAAACCATGGCCAATAAGCTGGTTTGATAAAAACTTGCATGGTGGTTTAGGCATTATGATTGATGATGTAGTTGCTGGCTTGTTTGCTTTTATACTGATACAAGGTTATGTTTTTGTTAATTAATTTCACTCAAATAATAAAACTTTTACAGTTTATTATTACGAATAGAAGAAAAGTTGTTATAAACTTACTAACCTAACGATTAAAAATTAATTTCATTTGAAAAGGATTTCATAATGAATAATAAAGGACTTACTCTAATTGAGTTAATGATCGTAATCGCAATCATTGGCATTCTTGCTGCATTAGCTGTTCCCTCATTTAGTTATACCATTCGAAAGCAACAAGTCAGTGGTGAGGCTGATGTCTTATTTTCATTAATATATTTAGCTCGAAGTGAAGCTATTAAACGAAACAGTGTTGTAACGATCTGCAAAAGTAATGATGCTGAGCAATGCGGTGGTAACTGGTCAGATGGTTGGATAGTCTTTCAGGATAATGATAAAGATGGCAGTCGAGATACTGACGAAACGTTAATTTCTAGTGGGTCGATTGGACATAACTATCAACTCAGCTGGTCAGCGTTCGGTTCTAATAACTATATTAGATTTACATCACAAGGATTAACATTGTCACAAAATGGAACGTTCAAATTATGTCCAAGCGATAATGATGCATCGTTTGCTCGGGCCATAGTAATAACTAAAACCGCCAGAGTTAGAATTCCTAGAGATAGTAATTCTGATGGAGTTTACGAAGATGCAAGTGGTGATAACTTAACGTGTAGTTAGGATTATCTATTCCAGCAATCAGCATCTGCATATGCACCAGTGTAATTTTCTCCATTTTGATCAATAGCAAAAGTTCCGCAGTCATCTGTATTTTGATTGGATTTGCTTGTTGGAGTAGCTGTAATTGTATAACTAGCGCTTGAAGCACTGACTATATCAAGAGTGTAATATCCATCAGGTGAAGACTGATCGTTTGCGCCTGCATACCCTAAATCAGTCATATCATCAGTGTAGGATGAATTATTCGCTCGCCATTTTTCTAATGCGAGTTGAATGTTTAAAAGTCCAGATTTTGCATCGGCTCTTCGAGCTTGAGTGACATAATCTTGATATGCAGGCAAAGCGATTGCTGCAAGAATCCCGATGATGGCGATAACTATCATTAGTTCTGTAAGCGTAAAACCATTATTTTTCATGTACATAACGTGAAACCTTCAAATTAACTCATCTATAGGTCAAACAATAGACTAAATTTTGCCTTAAGTCATTATCTAAAGTGTGGTTAAAGTCACAAATCATCAGTTAATTGAAAGGTTATTGCTATGAAAGTTATTCGGAACGGCGTTATAATCGGCTGTGAAAGACTCACTTTAAGGAAGTATTCAGGTAATGTTAGCGCTTCAGAATAGACAAACAGGTTTTACCTTGATGGAGCTTATGATTACACTTGTTGTAATGGCTATTCTTGCAGCAATCGCTTTGCCTTCATTTCAATCAATCATTGAAAACAGACGTTTAGCTGGTGCTGCGGATAATCTCTTTTCAGATCTTCAGTTTGCTCGTTCAGAGGCGATCAAACAAAATCAAACTGTCCAATTTCAATTTAACACTGGTAACTGGTGTTATGGCATTGATGATGATGGTGCAAATTGTGATTGTACTAATCCAGCAAGTTGTACTGTCAATACTGCGCAAAAAGTAGTTAGTGGCTCAACATATAAAAATGTGGCTTTAAGTGTCACAGGTTTTACAGGCACTACAATTAATTTTGATTCCAGAAGAGGAATCCCTTCTGATAATGGCACATTTACCCTAACAATCAATGGCAAGACAAAAAGCATCAATCTTAGTGCTATAGGTAAGGTTAAGGTGAACTAATATTATGAAAATATGTAAAGAACAAGCAGGTATAACTCTAATAGAACTGATGATTGCAATGATTATAGGTTTGTTAGTTTCTGGCGCTATTATTACAATTTTCATCACCAACATTAAGTCCACAACTGAAAATATAAAAATGATGCATCTCAATCAAGAATTGAGAACGGCAATGGGACTTATATCCGACGAGATAAAACGATCAGGTTATTCAGCCAGTAGTGACGAAGATTATATGGCAGCTTGGGACACTTCTACGGCTGGATGTGTCATTTATGCCTATGATCAAAATGGAGATGGAAGTGCGTATGCAGCCGGATCAGATAGACTTGGATTTAGGTTGAGCGGTGGTGTTATAAGTTGGGGCCAAAGCGTGACATCATGTACAGCAGGAAATTGGCAGCCACTGACAGATACTGGAACTGCGACGATTACAGCATTTACGATTGCAACTCCGAGTCCGCTGATTGTGGCTGGGTCGCTAAGTATTGACCAAGTCACCGTCACTATCACAGGGCAGATTAGTCTCAACCCAGGAACAGCATCAAGAACAATTTCTGAAACGATTCGTGTTAGAAATGAAGATGATACATAAGGTGAATGATATGGACAAGAACCTGAATAGTATTTATAAGTCTCAACGAGGTGCAGCAGTACTACTTATATCTGTGGTGTTACTTATTGCTGTTACGTTACTGATTGTTTATGCCGCTCGAGTAGGATTACTTGATCAGCAAATATCAGGTAACGAATATCGGCATAAAGAAGCGTTTGCTAAAGCAGAGGCGGGGATGGAACAAGCTGCCTCATTTCTGAGAGCAAATCCGGTGTTACATGATGGCGATGTAGCCGATGGTTGGGCTACATGTACTGGTAGTACAACTATTTTCCCTTGTGATATTAGTGGAACAACTCAAGTGCTTGCAACTGTTGTAACAGGAACCAGTATTACAACATCTATCCCAACTACGGTGACAGGTGGTCAAGCATACCTTGTTCAAACGGCTGCTGGGACGACAGCGATTGGTTCAGGTACTAGTGCTGATGGAACGGGACTTGCTATTGCACAAGTGAGTTATGCAAAAACATCATTACTGACTCCAGGCTCTATTCCGCCACTAATGCTCCCTACTGGTACTTTGAATGGTAACTTTAACATTGTGCCAGATCCGAATGGTGGTGGTCCTGGTGTGCCAATTTCTGTTTGGGCTAAAACAACATTAGGAGCGGGTACCGGCAACTGGAAAACATGTGATCAGGGTGAGTTTAAAGATAGTGGTGCTGTTTGTACTGATACGAAAGGGGATGGAGACTCTGGTGCCGACTGGTTAGCCTGTCGTTGCGATAATGAAAGAAGTAATAAAGATGATCTACAAGAAGATATCGTCTTATATAGTGATGCAGATTTTCCTGATTCGCCTTTTGCTTATTTATTTGGTGCCGGTTCTACGATAACAGCAGCGGACCTAGTCACATTAAAAGCTGAAATAAAGGCGAGAGCGGAAGCTACGGGATTACTTTTGTCAAATTGTAATACTTTAGAAGCAGATTTTAATGCCCTAAACCGCCCCGCGTTAGTTTGGATTGATGGGGATTGTTCTACTGGTGCTGGCGCAACAATTGGTAGTCGAAGCAGACCAATTATTTTGGTTATTGATGGGGATTTAACTATTAATTCAAATAGTGAAATATGGGGAATTGTCATGGGATTAGGTGATTTTTCTTTAAATGGTGGTCCTGTCATCCATGGTTCTGCCATTTCAGAAAATTCAGCTACATTGACTAATGGTACCTACTATCAAGTGTATGATGAAGATGTGTTTACCGCGCTTCGTGACGATACAGTAAATACTGATATTGCGAAGATCGCTTATAGCTGGCGTGACTTTACACCATAGACGGACTAATGGAGACGATATGATGAATAAGAAATTAAATATCAAGGGCTTTAGTCTAATTGAAGTAATGGTTGCTTTAGTGATCCTAGCAATTGGGATTTTAGGTATTTCCAAACTGCAAGGTACATTGATTCGTAGCAGTTCAGATGCCAATCAACGTGTCGTCGCAGTTTCAATTGCACAGCAAAAAATCGATGATTTAAAAAGCTTTACTAAATTGACGGTTGGAACCTCAACAGATTCCGTTCCTGATACATGGTCGCCAGGGCTGAGTCAGAACGTATTATCATTTCAACATATTGCTAGTGGGGCGGGAGGCACAATCGGCCAAGTTGATACAACAACCCCAACTCCAATTACGGTTGGTGGTTTTACCTACTTACTAAGCTGGACCGTTACCGACTACTACTATACTGGAACCCCGACAGTTCCCACTACACCGGTACCGGCAGGGACTGATGTTGATTTCAAAAAGGTTGCGGTAAATGTAGCATGGACAGATGAAAGTGGTGATTCACAAAGTGTTACACTGGATACTGCAATTGATTCTTATGCACCAGCATTAACTGCTTTGGCTAATAATTCGAGTTCAGGTGGTACGCCGCCACAAGCAAGTTACTTACCTGAAGCCGCGCCTGATGTAATTGATATTACTGTTGATACGGGTGAGGGTACTAATCGTCAGACAAGCAAACCTTTGCCTGATGCTGTAAAAACAGGTTCGGATTCAAACACATTGGTTACATTTGAGGTTATCTCATATACACAAGATGGAACCGATTATGTTCAAAAGCGGCAAGAAGAGTATATGACTGTCGATTGTACTTGTAACCTATCGGCTTCATCCGGATTAGGCTTTCCTCCAGGTCATGTTGTCTGGGATGAAGCAGAGAATGATCGTTATGATGCTGTCGGAGACCAAATTAGTAAAGCTACTGCTACTCAAACAGGTAATGCTAATGCTGTAGAGGAAGTGTGTACAGTTTGTTGTCGTGACCATCATGATGATAATGCATCCACTGTGAAATATGTTGCAGGAACAACGAGTGGCGATCATGTTCATTATAAAGCGGATGGAACAGCTGCTAGTTCAGGTGATGATTATATTGAATCATGTCGTTTCAAACGCATCAATGGGGTTATGCGGGTATTTCAGGATTGGAATTTATTAGATATGACCGTAATGAATAGGACGGATCTTGCCGATGGTCAGCCGCTACAAACACAATATACTTCATATGTCGAGCAGCTTGTTTTAGATCAGGTAGAAATGACAGCTTCAGCAGCACAACCTACATTACGTACACCAATAAATACAACGCTAGGAGCCCAGCAACAGCTAGAAAGCAGGGGGGTCTACCTTGACAATGTTTATAATACTACTGGAACTCTTAGCAGTGAATATTCGACTTATGTCACGGATAGTTTAAATTTAGATCGATTGGAAAGAGTGCCTTTCACTGAAGTTAATTTGACGTTACTATCACTTTGGAATTCATCATCAACAGCAAATGCTACAATTACTAATGAAGCAGTCGCTACAATTGTTGACCCGACTTCAGATTATTATGGAACCTACAGTCGTGGCTGGCTAGATGCACTTGTTGAGGCGACTCCAGCAACAAATATTACAGCGACAATTCGCAATAATAATGATGGTATAACTCAACTAACTTCTCCTCCAGCCGTAACGTATACTGATATTAGTGACACTGTTGTGGTAAATGTGGGCGCAGCAGCAGGTTCAATAACAATATCAGGTACATATGCTATTACATTTCCGTTAGGCAATACTAATACACCAACAATTTCAATTACGGGTGGTGGAACATGTAATCTTCCAGGTAGTCCAGGCAACACATATGAATGTAGTGTTACTGCACCATGGACAGGAACTATACAGATCAATGTTGCGGTGACAACTGGTACTCCATCACAAAGGTGTACAGGATCTTCGGTACTGTACTCTGGATCAGGTCTTAGCACTGATACAACACATAACTTTGCATCGTTTGCATGTAATTAGTTTTGGAATTATAGATAAATTAAGCCTCGACAGAATGTCGAGGCTTAATTTAGAGGTTATTGCCTAGTTATAAATTGCAATTGAATGTAGCTTTATATCGAGTTTTAAATTCTTCAATACTAAAGCCGTGATTTTGCGTACCGTGTTGCTCAATTTTAATTGCACCTAACAATGATGCAATACGACCTGTTTCTTCCCAGTCTTTACCATGCAGGATGCCATGCATTAGACCAGCACGATATGCATCACCACAGCCCGTAGGGTCAGCTAATTTTTCTGCTTTAGCACACGGAATATCAATACGTTTACCTTCAGTATAGATATGTGAGCCTTCTGCACCACGGGTAA
>JBFIJJ010000032.1:0-17253 GCA_041600795.1 Methylophagaceae bacterium
CATAGGAGAACTTCGCTAACCAACCTTTATATTTACCACCTAGTTCAGCTAAGTAGTAATTTTGATCATCCATCGTGCCAGATTTGTAATCATCTTGTTTTGCAAATTCAGCTGTATAGACAACTTTGAAATCATCATTTACAGCTTGAGCACCACTGAAACGTAAACCTAATGTTTTAGATGAGCTCGCTTTAGCTACCGTGGCCTCATACTCTAGTAAATAACCATAACCCTCTAAAGTACCAAATGGTAATCCTGAATATTGTGCATTGAATAAATGCGAGTCCATTGGAACTGTTGCACCGGTGATTGTCTGAACCTTGTTAATATAGGCATAGCTTAATTTAGTATCTTTAAATGAAGTATTAGTTAGGCTAAAGGCATCGAATGATTGATGATTTTGACGCCATAACACGTTACCAATAAAACGATGAAAAGGTGCACCACGGTAGGTAATTTCTTGACGACCTAATTTGAATTCAGTGCCAAAGCCAGTGTATTGCATATACGCCTGGTTCACTTCTGTTCCATCTGGATCTGCTACGGTTGCATAGGTAGTTTTGCCATTTTGGGTATCGTTGTAATTACCATCACCAAGATCTGACACATCTTCAAACTCGATCATACCTTTAAAGCCACTCAAGTCACCTGTTTCATAGCCTAAGGTGGTACGTAATGTATAAGCATCAGCATCTAATTTGCCATCTTGATCAACCCCTTCATAACGGGCACGGGCAGAAAAGCTGACTTTACCTCCAGTTAATGCTTCAAAAAAGACATCATCCGCATGACTGACACTCGGCGTCGCTATAATGACACTCGTCATCGTGGCAAGTAGTGTTAGTTTTTTCATGTCTATACTCCTAAATTTAGCAAACTACATAATTAATACTGGGGCTGGCGCACTGGCACCTTGATTTCAATGACACCTGACTTTTCAAATTCAAATCGCAATGTTATTTCAGTTTCAGAAGAAAATATTTTCTTGTCTAAATTCATTAACATAAGATGAAAAGACATCGGTTCTAACACTAATTCGGAATGCGCTTCTATTGTCACATTTGGCTGATGAATCATTCGTGCCATGCCTGATTCTATCGCTGTCTTATGTAACATGATGCTGGCATAATCACTCTTAATACTCTTAAGCGTATCCGCTTGATTTCCCTCGTTTTTGATAACACCATATCCTGCCGTATTATGAGCGACAGCTGGAGGTAACATAATCCAAAACTGCTCTATTTTTATTAACGGTTTGTCATTATTTGCATAGAGTGTGGGCATAACATTTAATGCAATGACCCCCAGCAGAATAAGTAACTTAATTAGCCATGATTTATTCATTAATAAGTCCTCGTATTTTTTCAATAAACTCATTAACTGGGGTGCCGGTATATTCAAGACTGCGTGTATAACCTTCTTTATCAAGCAGATATAAGGTAACCGTGTGACTAAACAAAGACGCCTTATCCTCTTTAGCTTCCTGTTCATCAGCAAACAGCTTAGGATTGACACGACGAATATTCTGGGTCGGAATTTCTAACACAGACAGCGGTTTATATTCAGCTTGATAGAGTGACACAATGTAATCAATCTGCTCTTGAGTTCCCGATAAGCCGACAAAGTCCTTATTAAAATGGCCAATAAAGCCTTTCAAATGACCAGGTGTGTCATATTCAGGATCAATTGTCACAAAGACAATACGCGTTTGTTGCTGTTCTTCAGCACGCAGGCCCGCATACAGCCGCTTTAAATAACCTAGGGTAAAGGGACAAATATCAGCACAATTTGTATAACCAAAGGCTAATACAACAACATTGCCTGTAAAGTCAGTTGACTCGATAGCTTTACCATCGGCATCAATGGCAGAAAATTCGCCACCAATACCACTTAAAATTGGCAACGTGCTCTCTTCTGCATTGGCTACATTGGCTGCATTGATCAAAAGAAGCATGCTGAACAAAACAAGTTTTAACATAAATAGCCCTGCCATGGTTTAAGATCTGGGAGAAGATGTTCTTCTTTTATTGATACTACTTTCCAAGAAGAGTTTTCCATGATTTTTAGTGCAATCTCTTGATGTATTTTGGCAATGACCGGTTTGCCTTGTGCATTTTCACCACGCCATTCAATAATAAGATTTAGCGTAATATTCTTGTCCTCGTCATGCTGTTGAACATCAATTGAACGTAATTTATGCCCGCCTTTTGCTAAATACTTTTTACGTTGTAGCAACACCGATGAAATTGAGTCAGTCAGCTCTAACCCACCTATTTTTAAAGAATACGGTGCATCTTGAAGCCAGTCAGAACCATTCATAAAATCCGTCATCGTACTGATACCGTCAAGATAGGCTAACCACGAGTAACTAAATTGACGTACTTTGAAATAGCTACTATTTAACTCCTGTTTAACCACAGCTGTATTTTGTTCA
Organism: Methylophagaceae bacterium; assembly: GCA_041600795.1. GTDB lineage: Bacteria > Pseudomonadota > Gammaproteobacteria > Nitrosococcales > Methylophagaceae. The sequence goes on from JBFIJJ010000032.1 coordinate 2,435, forward strand.
AGCTGTTGTCTAGTAATTGTTTTGATGATGGGTATTTGCAGAAAAGGCACATCAAATACAAAGTGCTCAGTCAACTGTTGATGTTGGTTTTTACCATCATTATCGTTATAAAAAATGGCGACCTGTGTTGTAAACTGGTACTGCGTGTTATCGCCTATTTTTATTAAATCCGTACCCGTCAGCTCAATATGACTAATATTGTTGGGATAGATGGAACGATAGTCATCCCAATTGGATCCTGATTTATCAAATAAAATGACTTGGTTTGAATCAACTAAACTGTCATACCAATTCATCACCACCGAGACCATTGCGTTTAGCGATGATGTATAGGCAACCCGCTCCTCTACTTCTGTAGACGCTGCATTTACAGCGCCTACAAAAAGTAGAATCATGATGCGAAGGACATTAGATTTCATCGTAATTACGTTTTAAAATCTATCAATTAAGTCAGACTAAAATGATTATTCAATAGGACTAGGTTTTTGAACCTGTTCCATCAAATCATTATTCCACTCACCTTCAACAGAGACATGTGCTGCAGCACCCAATACAATCGCTTCAATCAGGTTATGATTTACATACGCATAAAGACCTGGCTGTTTAAATGTGTAGGTTGCAGCAACGGCTTCACCACCAGCAACAGCCCATGTTTCTAAATTGGTTGCAGGCTGGTCATCAAATGAACCACCACGCCAAACAAGATCACCATGGCCACCAATTAAGTGAACACGTGAGTCACGATTCGCTTGTGAATGAATAAATAATACAGTTTCACCCACTTTTGCTGTCATTGCATTATCACCCGTTAATGCACCTACTTTGCCACTAAAAGTAAGATGTGTTGGTGTCAATGTTTTCATCACTTCCATAGTGTCAGCCATGGCAGCTACAGGACCATCATAACGTTTGTACTTACCATCTTTATCTTGTGGGATATACCAATCTTGTTCACCAATATAGTAGGCTTTATCGTAGGTAACTGACTTGCCGTTCTGATCTTTTAAGCCATCTCGTGGCAAGATCATAATCGCGCCGTTCATACCCGCAACAACATGATAAGGAATCATTAAGCCACCAGGCGCACAGTGATAAACAAACACACCAGCCTTAGTTGCTTTAAAACGTAGTTTAACTTGTTCGCCAGGAGCAACATGTGTCAGACCACCGCCACCCAATGCACCCGTTGAAGCATGGAAATCAATGTTATGAACTAACTGGTTAGTTTTCGGATTTTTAAGTGTTAATTCAACATAATCACCGACATGAGCAACAATGAGTGGACCCGGGTTACTGCCCTCAAAGGTCATTGCTTGAACAAACACATTCGGTGCAATTTCCATTTCTTTTTCGACGATATTCATCGTCATTTCAACAATTTTAGGACCACCCTTAGCAACCTGATCATGTTCAGGTACAAATGGTGGGGCCACTAAAGCTTGTTGTACACGTTCTAGTCCTTGAATATTAGCAACAGACGTTGCTTTACTAACATCCATTGCTTCCTCGGAAAATGAGGGTGTCGATAATGCCACTAATGAAGATGCAATCGCGATACTTATTCCTAACTTTTTAAACAGGTGTTTCATAATCTTTCTCCAACTTTAATTATAAAAAGGTCCAACGTTTAACTGATTCGCAGTTTCATAATGGAACTTAAATAATTGAATCTCCTTGACTTAAGTCAAATGAGAGCACAAGACCCTAAAAAAATTAGGATATGTAGAGTTTGAACTAAAAAAATTTGAAATAAAGTTGGAATTAACGGGTCAACCGTAAATAAAGCAAGGGTAATTTTGTGGGTAATTCAGCCGCGTTTTTAATCACTACATAGGCATTTTTACCGAATAAATACGGTAAATAATCCTCGGCTTTTTCATCAATCGTCACACAGAAAGGTTGAAGCCCTTTTTTCTCAGCTTCAAGTATCGCTTGGCGCGTATCCTCTATTCCATAGCGCCCTTCATATTTATCGAGATCATTAGGTTTGCCATCGGTAATGATCAATAATAATTTTTGACTACTTGCTTCTTGTTCAAGCAATCTGCTGGCATGTCGAATTGCGGCTCCCATTCGGGTGTAATAACCTGGACGAATTGCATTAATATGTCCACGAATATCATTCGTGTAGCTATCCTCAAAGCCTTTAATATTATAGAAACGAACATGGTTACGATTGCGTGATGAAAAACCATGCAACGCAAATCGATCACCAGTGACACTTAGTGCTTCTGAGAATAAAAATAAAGCGTCTCGAATCACATCGACTACGCGTGATGTGTTGTTAACATAAGCATCTGTTGATAGCGACAAATCAGCAAGTAACAGACAAGATAAATCGCGACTTTGCTTGTGTAAATTACGGTAAACAGGCGTATCACTGTTTACATGACCATTTTTACGATCACTCAGAAAGTTTATGTAACTTTCCAAGTCTAGTTCAGTGCCTTCAGTTTGTCGGTTTAACCAGTGACGTTGTGGACGTAACATGTCAAATTGACGACGAATTTTCCGCGCTTGAAAGTGAAGCTTTTTAGGTAATTCAATCGCTTCAACATGGCGAGCAGTCATTTCAATAATACGACAATGCCATTTCTGTAGAAGCTGTTTTTTGTAATCCCACTCATCAACTGGAATACCTTCGCCTAATACGATGTCATCATAGTTGCTTGCAGGTAAATCCAGATCCAATTTAATTTTACTTGCTGTAGTTTCACTATCTTGGGCAACGGTGATGTTATCCATATCATCTGCTGTTTGCATGACATCATCGTCATCATCTTCGGTGCTAGTGCGATCGACTTTACTGTACTCACCCCAGCTCCATAGACTCTCCAAACGAAAGCTCATCAAACCATCATTACCTTCCGGCATATCAGTTCGATTACCTTGTTTACGTTTTGGTCGTTGTTTTTGCTCTTTCTGACTCTGAGGCCCATCCGTCAAATCAGGATCGTGTATCGGTTTAGTATTATTAAATTCGATAGCAGGTGGCGATGGATGCAGCCAAAGCGTCACAGGCTGCGGTGGACGTTTGGCATACTGCAATCTGATTTTTTCTGATGTATTTAACAAGGCTGAGCGTATGGCTAGCTCCTGCTGTGCTTCACCAACAGATAAATCATGTAGTTTAGGTCTTTGAGCAAGATGCGCCTCAACTAGCATGCTGTACTTTTGTTTTAAACCTGGCCATAACGCTAGGGTTTTGGCTGTGCGATATTGATTTCGACTAACCCAGTCACCCTGCTCAACCGTCACCACCGATAATGCTGTTAGCCATAGATAGAGATCTAGGTTGAGTTGTTTGCTAGGGAATAAGGCGATACTCTCTGGTAATCGTAAGGTTTCTTCATCGCGCCATGCATATTGGGTTTTATCACCTAACCCAGCAATACGTTGCAAAAGAGTCCGTTTGGCATAAACATCAGAATCTGTGGCATTTTCAACACGTAAACCACCTTCGCCACCAAGCGCACGGAAAAAGATACCTGCTGTGTGACGCACATCATCTAAATACACTATTTCATCAGGAAATAGCGTCTCAGCACGTTTAGTAATAAAACGGTGCCAGGTTGATCCAACAATTTCTTCTAACATCGTTTATTTGCCTACAAATGGTGACCAATCAGGCGGCAACCACAGCATCATAAAAAAACAAAAGATGATCAAAACAACAAACCAAACAACGAAAGTTCGCTGTCTTTGGGTGGCATGATTAGGCGGTAATGGGATGCCACAGTGAGGACATTCACTATCAGTCGCCTCGACCTTGCTATCACAATGCATGCATCGCAAATCACTCACGTAGAATACCGCCCTATCAATGGATAACTGACATTTAAGCCTTTAATTGCCTTAGTAAATCCAATAAGACCGGCAACCAAAAACACGGGCACAATCAGCATAAAATAAACTTCTAATGAAAACAGTGCTATTAACGATGCATAGCCATCTGTCAGGATAATAATGCCATTGATGACAATAAACAGAGCTGTGCTGATACTACTTGCAATTAAAGCTTGGCTTACATGCCGCTTTGTTATGAGATCAGCCTGTTGATAACGCAAAAAGTACAAAGCCCATAATGCTAGGTAAAAAACACCTACAAACAATAGATTGGCAATGAAGAATGCTTGAGCAAACGCAGCGGTATGATCACGGTGTTTGGCAGGATGATTCACACTTAAACCGCCATTTTCGCTTTGACAACTTCCATTAAGGCTTCAACGGTTGTTTCTTCATCCGACAGCGGTTCTATAATCGCAGCACGACATGCCGCTATTGGATCTAGGCCTGATTTAATTAAGGTCGCGGCATACACTAATAATCGTGTTGACGCCGACTCTTCTAAATCATGATCTTTTAACACACGTAATGCATGTGCCAGTTCAATTAATCGGGTAGCTATTGACTGTTCAATATTGGTTTCTTGTCGAATAATGGTCGTTTCTGTTTCACGATCAGGATAGTCAAATCGCATGGATATAAATCGCTGCCGTGTAGAAGGTTTCATACCTTTTAACAGATTTTGATAGCCTGGATTGTATGACACTACCAACATAAATTCTGGCGGCGCTTTTAAGACTTCACCCGTTCGTTCGATAGGTAATATTCGTCTATCATCAGATAAGGGATGTAGGACAACTGTTGTATCTTTACGTGCTTCGACAACTTCATCCAGATAACAGATTGCACCTTCTCGTACAGCTCTGGTTAATGGACCATCATGCCAATAGGTTTCACCATCGCCAATCAAATGTCGACCGACTAAATCAGCAGCAGTCAAATCATCATGACATGCAACGGTATAAAGTGGACGACCTAATTTTGCAGCCATATGTTCAATAAAGCGGGTTTTACCACAACCGGTTGGCCCTTTAATTAATAACGGCAATTGATTGCTGTAGGCATGCTCAAATAATTCAGTTTCATTGTGCTGATTTTGATAATAAGGAATGTCTGTTATTTCTTGGCTCATTGTAAATCCTAACTAATGTGCAACTGCATGAGTTTCAACCCCGTGCATACATGCAAATTGTGCTGTTATCGTATCCATTGTATTAACATGACTTTTAAACCATTGTGGCCAGAGTTCAAACACATACGCTTCTAATCGGGCAATCTCATTATCACTCTTCCACGCTTCAACAATACTTGCCATCGTAGCTAATGCAAGAGCATGTTCATGTTCATGTACTGTATAAGCAGGGAACTTAGTCGCGAGCATCAGCTCATTTTCTACTGCGAAATGGGCGCGGGTATGATTTAGCCACACTTCTAATAACATTGTGATATCACCCTTTTCTTCTTCGGTTTGCTGGTAAGAAGTAATGTAGTCACCAATTTTTTTCACCAGCTCAATTTCTTCAAAATGCGTGTTATTCATAAAGTCCAGATCAACCCGGGGAACAGATTCTAGACTTAAGACTGTTTTAGATGATTTCATAGTTTGCCCTTCATTTAGCTGCTAATAACATAAGTGATTGCAATGACAATACAGATTGACCATAACCAGCCATACATAATCACCTTCCACAGTAGGGATACATCTTTTAAGTCCATAAAATCACGGATAATAAAACTACCCTTGACCAGTGATGCTAATAGCAACAAGAAAACAACATCGACACCACTAAAATCCAATCTTCCCATGGTGTATGTTGCACCCGTTAACGCAAGCATTGCTGCCCAAATCATATGAACGTTGTAATAGCTTTTCATCGGATTAGGTAAACCAGTGGAAATAAAATTATCCAAACCAGATCAACCATATGCCAATAGGATGCTCCGGTCTCCAGTCCTATATGATCGTCAGCGTTGTATGCCCCTCTTTTTGCATTAATCACTATCGCAAACAGAATAATCATCCCTAAAACAACGTGAAGAAAATGAAACATCGTTAACGATAAATAAAACATATAAAACGTATTGGTCGTCAGACTAATCCCTTCTGAAAAAATACCCACATATTCCACAGACTTTAGGATTAAAAATCCTGCTCCACCCAGCAATGCTGCATACAGCCAGTTAATACACTGGTTAATTTTATTTTGTCTAATGGCTCCTACAGCACGCACAACAAAGTAACTTGAGGTAATAAGTAAGACGGTATTTGCAGCACCTAACTCACGATTGAGTGTTAACTGATAGTGATTAAACAATTCAATGTTTTGTAACCGCATCACGGCATACACCATGAAAAACAGTCCAAATACCAATAACTCCATAAAAATAAAAAACCAGATGGCTAAATCGCCAGGTAATGGTTTTAGTTGTATTTCAGTCGTTGTCATCAGCACACTTTATTCATATCTAAACCTAGTTATGAATAATTCTGGCACGGTCAATTGTGTTACGCCTTGATCAATATCAAGTCACTTTGATAAGAATGTTCTTGTCAGTTTTTTACCTGTCCATGATCGAACCAGTGTCCAAGTGGCAAAGAGAATGAAAAGTGCATGAACAAATACAAAATATGAAATAACAAACACCCATGTCCAGGGTGACTGAAAACCACCTAGTACCAGCATTAGACCCGTAACGATAATAAGTGCAATTGCTGCAGCTAAATTTGTTTTTATTCCTAAAACTGCATAATAGCGTCCAAGGGTGTGTGGCTGGGTTTGCTTATACACAAAGAGTAAAAAAATAAAGCCAATCACAGGCAAAGCCGTTAGGTTGAGCAATGATGCTAAGGCTGAAAGTGAAGCCTGTTTCATCTCTAATTGATCGGTTTCCATCTATGCCTCCTATATAACAATATACCGCCCTAAGCGGCGGTATATTATTAACTCGGCTGTAACGTTCCTAAAGATTAGGCTTCAGCAAATTCAACCTCTTTGCCTTTTGCAAAGAAACTGTAAATGTACAAAATCAATCCGATTAGAAAGATGAGTCCAGCCGCTTCACGCAACCAGTAGAAGATTGCTATTTTTTCTTGTACCACCATGAATGGCAATGGGTCGTCTGAATAACGTTGCAGGTAAACTTGAGCAATACCAGCACCGGTCAAAAATAATGTGATAAACACCATTGATACCGTCATCAACCAAAATGACCACATTTCTACAACTTGTGCTTTTATGTTGCCTGCTTTCTGTCCACGCATTAGTGGCATTGAATAAGAAATCATTGTTAACACAACCATTACATACGCACCGTAAAATGCCATATGCCCATGTGCTGCTGTGATCTGAGTACCATGAGTGTAATAGTTCACAGGAGCTAATGTATGCAAGAATCCCCATACACCTGCACCTAAAAAGGCCATTACAGCTGTACCCAATGCCCACAACACAGCGGCTTTATTTGGATGGTCACGACGTCTTTTATTAACAACATTGAAAGCAAACAAGGTCATCATAAAGAATGGAATTGGTTCTAATGCTGAGAAGATAGAACCCAACCATTGCCAATAGTCAGGTGTACCAATCCAGAAGAAGTGGTGACCTGTTCCAACCAAACCTGAAATTAATGCCATTGCAATAATGATATACAACCATTTTTCAATAACTTCACGATCCACACCTGTCACTTTAATCAAAACATAAGCAAGTAATGACGCCATGATTAGTTCCCAAACACCTTCTACCCAAAGGTGAACAACAAACCACCAGAAGTATTTATCCATGACAAGGTTGTCAGGATTGTAAAAAGAGAATAAGAAAAATACAGCTAAACCAACTAAACCAGTCAGTAACACCAGATTAATAACTGTCTTACGTCCAGTTAATACGGTCATACCTATATTGAAGATAAAGGCTAATGCGACAATAACAATACCTATTTTGGTAATTGTCGGTTGCTCTAAAAACTCCCTACCCATTGTTGGCAATAGATCATTCATCGTGATCTCAGCCAATCGTGCATAAGGTACTAATAAATAACCAAGAATGGTCAGTGCACCTGCTACCAGGAAAATCCAAAACATAAGTTTTGCCAACCATGGAGCAAATAATTCACGTTCAGCCTCTTCTGGAACCAAATAATAAGCAGATCCCATAAACCCAAATAACAACCAAACTATTAATAAGTTGGTATGCACCATCCGTGCAACATTGAAAGGTATTTCAGGGAATAAAAAATCGCCCATTACATACTGCAATCCCATGGTGACACCAAACAGGATCTGTCCAACAAAAAGTGCAATGGCTGCAATAAAATAGAGCTTTGCCACAGCTTGTGATTCATATTTCATACTGATACTCCTTCCTTAACCTTGATCATTTGGTGGCCAGTTTCTGGCAGTCTTAATGCCATCAACGTATTTGAGAAACTGGGCGAGTGCCTCTAGTTGTTCCTCAGTTAAATTGAATTGCGGCATACTACGACGCCCTGGAATACCATCTACAGGTCGATATTTAATGAACGCTTTGATGTTCTCAGTATCTTCTCCAAAACGGGTATAAACATTACCTAGTTCGGGTGCAAAATACGCACCTTCACCTAATAATGTATGGCAACCGATACAGTTATTTTCTTCCCATAATCGTTTGCCCTCTATCACCAACTCCGTCATGTTTTCTGAGTTATCAGTTTGGGGTAGGCTTTTTACCGTATCAACAGTCAGCCCAATAAGTACTAAGAAGAAGAACACGGCTCCTCCATAGTAAATATTGCGGGCCATGCCCTTGGTAAAGGTTTCTCTCATCACACATCTCCTAGTTATGGATATAGTGCAAGAGTATATTTAGGTAGGTATAGCTTGACCTTGACTTAGGTCAAGTCAAAAATTTGGATATGAAGCTGTTTACGATTCCAGAGAGATTAGCTCACGTAATTTCTCAACATCCAATAACTCTATTTCTGAGCCAGTTGAATTAATTAAGCCTCGTTTAGATAGCTCTTTAAATGTTCGAGATAAGGTTTCAGGTTTAATAGATAAGCGCGAAGCGATAACGTGTTTAGGCGCTGTTAGGCTTATGCCAGCAGAGTCATTGTTATCGAGTGGTATATGACTCAACAGATAATCGACTAAACGGAAAGTAGCATTATGCAAGGTGAGTCGATCAACTTCATTAATCATCCAATGTAATCTTTGGCTCAATTTAGCCAATAAATTCATCGATAATTCATTAGAGGTACTAACTAGTTTTAGATAGGTTTTGGCATGGATAGCAACGACAACTGACGGGGCAAGGGCGATGGCAGAAACCGGGAATCGTGAACCGCCGGAAAATAGCACAGCTTCGGCAAAGGTGTGTCCAGGACGTATAATCTCAAACACTTTTTCTTCACCATTAGGTGCTAATCGTTGTAACTTAATGCCGCCAGAGATCAGTAAGTAAATAGCGCTTAATTCACCACCCTGTTCAAACAAGGTGTCATTCTCATCTAGATTACACAGTTTGGCTGTGTGTAAAACCTGATCGAAATCCTCTGAATCGAGTGATTGCAAAAGTATGCATCGTCGCATTGCATTCACAATCATGTCACTTAGCTCACTATTTCCTGTTTTTATCATTTAACTATAATCCCACCAGAAACTGACAGTAAGTGACAAACATAATACAAACGTCTTATGAATCTGCATCAGGAAACAGGTGATCGATACTTGCTTGATCACCAACCAATAATGACAAGTCCATATCAGCAAATTCACCATCAAAAGGACTCGCTCCAAATTGCATCGCTAAACTCGACGCTTTAGGTGCAAAATAGATCGTAGTGATTTGTGAATTTGAGTCATAGCTATAAAACACTGCCATGCCTACTGGTCGTCCAGCGCCTACATATTTTGGCATGAAGGCATCCATAATACGTTTCATCGTTTCTTTTGCTAATTCGCCATTATTAATATCTGTTGAGTACCACATTGTGCGCGAAGCTTCCTTATTGTTTAATTGTTGTCATTCTAAACTAACGTTAAATGAGTAATTTATACTTAAATCGCGTAAAAATCACTGCGCATTACAGTAACATAATGTCCGGTTCTGTATTTATAAACACATTCTCATCCAAGGTTGAAACGTAAATCGCATTAAATGTGACATGTTCATACAACCAATAATAAAATCCGCCTTCAAATACACGATATCGCCACTGATACTGACATTGAATGTAGTTATTATCTAAAGAACCTACAATATGTGCTGATGTTTTGATGTCATCATGTCCTATAAACTCGAGTTGTTTTGTATTCAAGGATAGTCTGAACAGATCAATCTCGATCGTCTCATCATTGATTTGTTTGTAGCGTAAGCGATTACCGATTACATCATCACCCTGTTTATCAATGATGCATTGCTTATCAAACGCATAAAAACTGGTTTCACGTCCTAGTGAATAACACTGTGGCAATTGTGCTCTCGCATCACTATCTTGCTGAGTTGTTTGGCTTTTATCCCATTGTCTGATGATGATTTGAACGATAAAAGTACTCATAGCGCTTCAGTAAAAATTTAATCTATAGTTACCGCTATTGTACTTTATTATGCTGGTTCAACGTTCTATTTGTAGCAGTTAAACCAATAGGAAATTATGAGGTTAAGCATTCGGTTCATTGCCTTGTGTACGTTTTACACAATCTGAAAAAATAATGTCGTGGATCTGTGCTGAAGGAAGTTCAGCTGATTTTAGATAGACATTTTTTGCGATTGCCAATAAATCAGTACGGCCTTGCGTATCACTATAGATTTTCATGACTTTCTGTTCAAACTGTGACCAATCATCACCTTCTGATTGACGAATATTTTGGATCTCGCGTGCAGTACCTGCTTGATAAGCACAACTGGTAATGGTTAATCGTTGCATTTCTTCAGCCTGTGCAGCACAACTGAAAAGTATTAGAAAATAAACACCGCTTTTGAATTGCATGTCTCCATCCTTTTCTATTTGTTGAATAGATAACCTACTGTAACGCTAAGGTATTTTTTTGACAATCTTCGGTGTTTTAGAGTTTCTAGTGCCATGAGGTAACAGCACACTGTAAACTACTCTATCAACAATAAAGTCTGAGTTACGTCATGAAAAAAATATGTGTCTATGCAGCATCAAGTCCGAACATTAGACAAACTTTCTTCGATGCCACTGAAACACTTGCCAAATTGTTTGTTGAAAACAATATTGAAGTGGTATTTGGTGGTGGTGCCAAAGGTTTAATGGGCAAACTAGCTGACACTGTCATCGCTAATAATGGCAAGATTAAAGGCATCATGCCGCAGTTTATGAATGAGGTCGAATGGGCGCATAAGGGTGTGACCGATTTTGAGTTTACCCAAACTATGCATCAACGCAAAGCACGATTCCTTGAAGATATTGATGGCTTAGTGGCTCTACCGGGTGGCTGTGGCACCTTAGAAGAATTGCTTGAAGCAATTACTCTAAAACGCCTTGGTCAATTCACTAAACCTATCATCATACTTAATACAGATAATTATTATCGGCCTTTAAAAGAGATGTTAAATCAATGTGTTGAACAACAGTTTATGCACACTAAACATCTTGATATGTGGTGTTTTGTTGATGAGCCTGAGCACGTTATTGATGCGCTTAGGAATGCACCAAGCTGGAGTGTTGATGCGATTAATTTTGCAAACAAATAAGCTGATATTGGTTAAACTAGTCGGCTAATCAAATAACACTGTATCTAAAAATGACCGAATTATTACCCCACGTTGAACTTGAAACCAATCCTAATCCTGATGCATCGGTTATCTGGTTGCATGGTTTAGGCGCTGATGGTCATGATTTTGAACCCATCGTTGCTCAACTTAACTTACCGAGTGATGCTGCGATTCGTTTTATCTTCCCACATGCTCCCTCTTTGCCTGTAACTATCAACAACGGCATGGTCATGCCAGCTTGGTACGACATAGTTGAAATGAAAATTGATCGTAAAATTGATGAAGTTCAATTAAAAAAATCGGTTAATGCTGTGATTGATTTTATTAATAATGAAATCAACCGTGGCATCGCCAGTGATCGCATCATCATCGCTGGCTTCTCGCAAGGCGGTGCTGTTGCATTTGAAACAGCATTAGCCTTTCCACAAAAATTAGCTGGTCTATTAGCGTTATCAACGTATTTTGCAACTAAAGACAGCATTGAATATCACCCTGCCAACAAAAACCTGCCTATCGCTATTCATCACGGTGAATACGATCCAATCGTACCAATGCGTTTAGGTGAAGCCAGCTTTGCGCTATTGTCTTCTAAAGGCTATCCGGTTGAGTTAAAACGTTATCCAATGGAACACTCTGTATGCCGACAACAACTAGCCGATATTCGTCAGTGGTTTATGGATGTACTTCAAATTAGCTAATTAACCTGTCTTCTTCGGAATAATGGTTGTGGCTCAACTACCGAGTTAGCATATAAAACACTAATACCAGATAAGCCTTTCAACGCCTCATTTGGATCTTTGTCTTGTCTAATGGCAAAACTATCAAACCCACAGCGTTGCATATGGCTGAGTTGATCTCTCAATACATCACCTTTCGCTCTGAGTTCACCTTGCCAATCAAGATAACGTCTAAGCTCAACCGCCTGTGTATACGCCCTACCATCAGTAAATTTAGGAAAATCTAAGACAATCAGTGATAATTTATCTAGCCACGGTTTTAATAAATTAACATCTGTCGTATTCTCTAAACTGAGTGCTTTAATACCATTAAATAGTGCTGATGAAACATTCGACTGATATGCCGTTAACCATAACTCAAACGGAATGATTAGTTTTTCTAATGGCATATCGATTTGTGGCAATAATGACAGATCAACTTTGTTATAAACCGGATCTAATAATTGCCACTTATCATCATCAACATAAGCAGCTTCCATCCCATTTACTATACTAATTACATTGTTCATATGGTCGCCTCTTTCCCCTGATACACGCTGTTCTTAAATGGCGTTAAGCCAATCCGACTGACTGTGTCACTAAACCCTTCTTCTAGGTCGCGGTGTTTTAAATAGACTTGTATGAGCTTATCTATAACATCTGGTACGACTTCTGCTCCAAATGAAGGGCCTATGACTTTACCTAGCTGTGCATCCTTACCTTGCTGTCCGCCAATCGTAATTTGGTACCATTCGCTACCATTTTTATCGACACCTAAAATACCAATATTGCCAATATGATGATGCGCGCAGGCATTCATACAGCCCGATATGTTCAAACTCAATGTGCCAATGTCGTGTAAGTAATCCAAATCATCAAATTTTTGTTGTATCGCTGCAGCTACAGGAATTGACTTAGCATTAGCCAAAGAACAATAGTCACCACCTGGACAAGTAATCATATCGGTTAATAGACCAATCGTTGGCGAGGCAAGATCAAATGCTTTTAACTTCAGCCATAGCTCAAATAAATCATTTTTTGAAACGTCAGGAAGAACAAGATTTTGTTCATGTGTGACCCGAATTTCACTAAAACCAAACTCTTGGGCCAATTTTGAAACATGACGCATTTGAACAGAGGTCATATCACCAGGTGGGTTATGGGGACCGGCTTTAGTTGAAATAACGACTGACAGATAATTATGATGTTTATGCTGATGGGTATTGGTTGATACCCAGCGTGCAAACTCACTGTTCTCAGAGAGATATCGCTCATATTGTGTATTGTCACTTTTTTCTAACGATCGCATTTTAAAGTGACTTGCGACACGATTGTATTCGTCTTGTGTTAATTCAGTTGGACCAGATTTCAGTAGTTGCCACTCTTGCTCCACTTCCTTTGCAAAAGCTTCTACTCCCAATGTTTTTACCAAGATCTTGATACGCGCTTTATATTTATTATCACGACGACCATGGCGATTATAAACCCGTAAAACCGCTTCTAAGTATGACAATAAGTGCTGCCAAGGAAGATCTTGTTTAAGTAGCTGACTGATAATGGGTGTTCGTCCCAAACCGCCCCCTACCATTACATTTACTTTAAGTTGATCGGTGGATAAGTCTTTATACACATACAAACCGATATCATGGGTTCTTACTGCAGCTCGATCTTGTTGTGATGATGAGACGGCAATCTTAAATTTTCGAGGTAAAAACAAAAATTCAGGATTAATAGTCGACCATTGCCGTAAAATTTCTGCGATCGTCCTCGGATCCACAACCTCATCGGCAGACACACCAGCAAAGGCTTCGGTTGTAACGTTTCGAATGCAGTTACCTGATGTTTGAATTGCGTGCATTTCAACGTCCGCTAGACGACGTAAAATGTCTGGCACGCGTTCAAGCGCTACCCAATTAAATTGAATATTTTGTCTGGTAGTAAAGTGACCATAGCCTTTATCAAAATCATCGGCAATATCAGCAAGTGTCATTAATTGATTTGATGATAATGTGCCATAAGGAATGGCGACTCGTAGCATGTAAGCATGCTTTTGAAGATAGACCCCGTTTTGTAATCGTAGTGGTAAAAACTCCTCTTCAGTTAGTTCGCCACTGATACGTCGCGCTACTTGATCAGCGAACTGTTTTACACGCTCATCAACCAATGCTTTATCATAAAAATCATATTGATACATAATTAACCTTATATGTTATTGGCCGATAAATACAGCGGTATATTCTGTTTTAATCGTGTCGTCATTAAGCGCTGTGGCAATAAATTTAAACTCTTGCAACATGACGTTATTGTCATTGCTAGGTGTACGCTTCACCAGAGCTGTGATAGGTACAATCTTGCCCGGTTTTACATAGAACACACCTTCAAGACCACTCACTTCAGCATGGTCTAAACCAGAAATGCTGTACTGAATATCTAACGTTTTTTTAGTTTTATTAAGTAATTTCAAGGTGTATTTATTTTGAATACCACCATCACTCATTTTGATGAATAATGGTTGTCTTTCGTGTACAACTTTAAATTC
>JBFIJJ010000033.1:0-17241 GCA_041600795.1 Methylophagaceae bacterium
AGCATCGACTAGAAATATTTCGGCTACACTATAAAACGTTGGTTCTTTACCTGAGAATGCCAAGGCGAAAATAGTGGTGAATACGACCAAACCGACACCATCATTGAATAATGACTCACCTTCTACCTGAACAGAGATATTTTCTGGTGCGCGCATTTTCTTGATAATAGCTAATACTGCAATAGGGTCGGTTGGACTTATCAAGGCACC
Organism: Methylophagaceae bacterium; assembly: GCA_041600795.1. Classification (GTDB taxonomy): domain Bacteria; phylum Pseudomonadota; class Gammaproteobacteria; order Nitrosococcales; family Methylophagaceae. Next base: position 211 of record JBFIJJ010000033.1, read on the forward strand.
AAATAGCATGCAGTAAAGTAATGGAATCGACCATCCCAATATACTTAATAGCCAGAAGCTACAATAGCCAATAATCACGGTAGAAATCAGCGTTGAACCCAACGCCATGATGGTGATTTCCCAGCGCTGTTTTCTGAGCAAATGCAGATCAATTTCTAATGCACCAGCAAATAATAAAAAGCCCAGCATGCCTTTTAGTAACAGAAGATTGAAGTTTAGCCCTTCAAATGATTGCCTAATTGATTCGGCAACGTCGTTGCCAGAGAATTTGATCAATAACATTAACAATAGAGACATTACGACTGAGCCAGAGGTAATGGCGATTGTGGTTTGTAATCTCAGTAAATATTCGTTAGCGAAGGCAAGAAATATCGACACTGCCGATAAGAAACAAAGAAAATACCAAGCGTTCACGTTTTATGATCCAAAATGTTATAGGTAGAGATAATTCTCACAGCAATGCCCTGCGGATTATATGCAGGGGAAACCATCACTTCCTGACGTTCAAAGCTATGTTTATTAATGAGAAAAACGCAGAATTCTATCACTGTTCATGTAAAGTTAATTGGCTATTTTTGTAAGATGATTTAGATCGCACTATTTATCAGTCTAAATAGCACTAAATGTCAGCTAGCAATCACACATAAAAAAGCCCCGCTGTTCATAGCGGGGCTTTTTTACTTTAGCTTACTTAAGTTTCAACCGTTAATCACGATCGTCATCTTTCTCTCTGTCCATACAGCCTTTTTTTCTATCATCACGACGTTGTTGTAACTGTTGCTTTTGTTCCTCGGTCAGAAAACTTTCAATTTTTTGCTGTCTTTCTTCACGTAAAGCACGCATTTTCTCGAATTCTTGTTCAAGAATTGGTTTGATGTTATTTTTTTGTTCTTCCGTTAAGTTGAGTCTTTCTGCCATACGTTCAACCATTTGCTCTGGACTATGGCGTTGCATTGGTTTGTATTCTTCAGCATGTAAAACCTGTACTGAAATTAATAATGTTGATGCTAACGCTGCTGCTGTAAGTAATCGTTTCATTGTTAAACCCTCTTGGTTATTTGCAATCCAGTGTTTGTTTTCACTGTTAGGGTCACTATACGAGTGCAATGTGCAAACAATATGCAAAGACTAAGAAAGCTAAGCTTGTTCGATATTTTTCTCTACCATGTCATAGCGATAACCAGCGCCATAAACTGAATGAATAAAATCATAATTGGGGAAATAGTCATTAAGTCGCTTTCTTAACTTTTTGATATGACTATCAATCGTACGATCACTGACTATTCGATTATCGTTATACATATTATCCATAAGCTGATCACGAGAATAAATTCTGCCAGGCTCTTTTGCCATGGTGGCTAATAATTGAAATTCAACATGGGTGAGCTCGCATACCTTACCGTCGACTTTGATCTGTTGTCGGTATTGATCGAGCTCTATTTGATTTGATGGGTTTTGTTCCAAGCTACCTTGCAAACGTCGAAATAAAGCTTTAACTCTGGCGACGACTTCTCTTGGACTAAACGGTTTGCAAATATAATCATCTGCACCCAACTCTAAACCAAGCAAGCGATCAATTTCATCAACTCGGGCAGTCACCATAAAAATGGGCACATTAGAAAATTGTCGAATTTCTTTACACAGGGTTAAACCATCTTTACCCGGCAGCATTACATCCAAAATAACCAGAGACGGACTATTGTGTTTAATCCAGTCAATGACGATATCGCCGTGATCAATGATGTGGGTGCTATAGTTTGCTTGTTGCAGATAATCACTCACCAAACTTGCAAGTTTTAGTTCATCTTCAACAATTAATATTGGCGCTTGAGTCATGCTTTTTTCACAATTGAAATGGGAAATTGAACGCGAATAGCCACGCCGCCCAAAGCTGAATGTTCAGCGGTCATTGTCCCACCATGACCTTCAACAATACGTTTGCAAATCGCTAAACCTAAGCCTGATCCGCCACTTTCTCTATTGCGTGATTGCTCTGTACGGTAGAGATAATCAAACAATTGTTCCAAAGCTTCATCCGATACGCCGGGATCAGAATCTTCAACCAGCAATGTGCTCGTTTGTTTGTCCTGTTGGATCGACAGCTTAATTTGCCCACCATCATTAGTATAACGATACGCATTGGTCAAAAGATTATCTAATAATTGATTAATGCGCGTGCTATCTGCCCAGATGCTAACTGGCTGGGTGTTGTCAAAACTGACATTGAGCTTATGTTCATTAAAAATGGGCTGATAAGCCGTTAATTTAGTTCGAACAAGTTCAGTTAAATTTATCTCAGCTTTGCGATAACTTAAGCCACCAATATCGGCTTTGGTTAATTCATACAAATCATTAACCAATTTACTCAGGTGTTTGACCTCTTCTTGCATCGATTCAATGCCTTGTTTCGATATCGGTCTAACCCCATCAATCATGGCTTCAATTTCACCACTTAATATCGCCAATGGCGTGCGTAATTCATGTGAGATATCAGCTAACCAACGTTTTCGTGAGCTTTCATTTTGGTCTAAGGTTGTGGCGAGCTCATTAAAATCACGCGCTAATTGCCCCAATTCATCGTTGCGATTGATCGGCAAATGTAATGTGTATTTACCCTGTGTAAGCTGATTTGCACCATCGGTTAATTGTTCTATCGGTCGAACAAAATGACGTGCCAAAGGAAACGCAATGATGCCCGCTAATGCAATCACAATCAGGCTCATTATCCAGAATGCTTTGCGTTGTTGTTCTATAAACAGTAACTCAAATCCCTCGGAAATCTTTTCACGTTGAGGAATCGACACCCAAGCAATGGTTTTATCCTGCCATTCAATAGCAAGTCTGGTCCTGTCTTTTGCGCGAGGATTAAGTGCAACAATGGTATTACCGTCGAGATCAACAATGGCAATATCAGGTCGCCGCCGCGGTGGATAAAGCATTTGCGATGATAAATCGGTGCGCGCATGATCACGACAATCCTCATCATCATGTTCACACTGATCGTCATGACGCCGAAGCAACAAGTTTTCAAACATGAGTTGTCGAAGCACGGCTGGCTTTGCTTGTAACCACTGCCAATTGTCATTCTGAGCATAACGGATGGCAATCTCACTCATCATTGGCTGGAGTTTGTCCGCTTCACGCTTATTAATATAGTCGACCATGCCGCGACCGACACTCCACTGCATCAATACAACCAAAATCGCTACTGCAAGAATGCTGGTCGCAAGCAAGGTTAGAAATAATTTATTTTGTATCCGCAAAGTTACTGTCTCGTTAGTCTGTCTACAACAAGACTATCTCTAATCATCTTAACTCGCTAGCACCAACTGGTTTTTCCTTATTTTTTGCACAATTTGAAGCCATACAAACCCACAGATTTATTTCACGGTGCCAGCCGACTAATCACCCACTCACTGTTATGTTTCTCATAAATAAATCGGTCATGTAATCGATTTTCTCGGCCTTGCCAAAACTCTATCGTATCGGGAACAACCCGATATCCTCCCCAAAAATCGGGCAACGGAATATCACCATGTTTGAATTTATTTTTCATCGCCTCAAACTGATTGAGTAAGAACTGACGTGAAGACACATGGCTAGACTGTTGTGATGCCCATGCCCCCAGTCGAGAGTCTTTGGGTCTACTGGCAAAGTATTTCAACGATTCGGCTGTGGTCACTTTTTCTGCCCGTCCCGTTATTTTGACCTGGCGCTCCAACGTTAACCAAGAAAATAACAAGGCAACATGTGCGTTCAGCGTTATTTGTTTAGCTTTTTTTGAAGCATAATTAGTGAAAAAGACAAAGCCTTGATGATCAAAATACTTCAATAACACGGTGCGTATACTGACCTCGATACCATCTGTAGTCGCTAAACTCATCGCACTGGGTTCGAAAACCCCTTCTTGTTCTGCTTGCTTAAACCACAGTTCAAATTGTTTAAATGGATCTGCATCAAGATCGGAACGTCTTAAGCCTTGTTGTAAAAATTCATGACGATGATGGCTCAAATCCACATCGATTTCCTCCTAGAACGGTAACAATTTACTCGGCTGGTCATATGTAAGTTGGCGCTGGATCAGATATTTTAATGGTGGAAAATGTTGTGCTACGTTGAGAACGACTTTTCTAATCTGCTTAATAGCAGGCGTGTCATTGGTAAACAAAGCAACAATTCCATTGGTGCCAAAATACATTAATCTGGTGATATGTATTTGTTTGGACTCATAGCGTTTTAGTACGTTCAATGAACCTATATCTTCATCTTGCTCAACTGCTTTTTTAAGCGTATCGGCCAGAATATCTTGCCCACGTAATCCTAAGTTCGAACCATGAGCTGTCACGGGATGCATGCCAACTGCAGCATCACCAATCAATGCAAACCGTGGTGAAATAAATGTTTGTGAATACGTAGATATTAAGGGATAAGCATAACGTTGGCCTTGTTGCCGCATCTCACCAAAAATCCCATTAAAGGCTTGGGTCACCTCATGATTAAATTCATCCTCAGAAAGTGACAACACGTCATCTACTTTATCACTGGCAACCGTCATCACAACGGATGATGTATTACCCACCATCGGTAATAGCGCAAGTGTGCGTCCATAATGAAAACATTCCAACGCTGTTTGATGATGAGACAGCTCATGATCCATCTGGGTAAGGATCATCACTTTTGAGAAGTCTTTCATTAAAGCCGGAATGCCCATTTTCCGACGCATGGTTGAGAAACGGCTATCTGCGGCTACAACCAATTTCGTATCAACCTGATCACCATTAGACAGAAAAACGCGGGAACAATCACTCTGCCTATGAATATCATTAACCGTAACATCAGTGACAATATTAATATTGTCAGCACCACTTGCCTTTTGATACAAAGCTTTGCAAATAAGATAGTTAGAAACAAGATAACCTAGACTATCACTAGCTGGATTAGGTGCTTTAAAGTTCAGAAATGATGATGAGTCACCATTAAAAATCCTCGCTTCTTTCAACGGCGAAATCTGAGACGCTGGAATCAGATGCCAAGCACCAATCTTTTTAAGAATAGAGACAGATAAATGAGTTAAAGCGATCTCACGCCCATCGGATTTAGGCTTGGCTAGTTGTTTCAGCTCTCTCGACTCAACAAGTAAAACCTTCAGGTTCGAATTACTCATTGAACAGGCAAAACTTAATCCTGCCTGCCCTCCACCAATAATGACAATATCGTATTTCATTACAGTACCTGCACAGCATTAATAAAACGTTATCTTTTATCACTGTTTAACCAGCCAATGTTTGTTATTTGACCATTGATTGATCTTGCTCAAGTATTTTTAAATTTTGAATAAAAAAAAGCCCCGGCCAGATGACCGAGGCTTTTAATCTTTAGTTAGCGAATAGCTAGCTTAAATGAGGGCTGATTACATCATGCCGCCCATGCCACCCATGCCACCCATATCAGGCATTCCAGGGCCATCAGCTTTTGGCGCTTCAGCAATCATCGCTTCAGTAGTCAACATCAATCCAGCAACTGAACCTGCATTTTGTAATGCAGTACGAGTTACTTTAGTTGGATCAAGAATACCCATTTCGATCATATCGCCGTATTCACCGCTTGCTGCGTTGTAACCGTAGTTACCTTTACCATTTGCAACATTGTTTAATACAACAGAAGCTTCATCACCCGCGTTAGTTACGATTTGGCGTAAAGGTTCTTCCATTGCACGACGTGCTATTGTGATACCAACGTCTTGATCATGGTTATCACCTTTTAGTTCGCCCAAACTACCTTCGGCACGAACAAGGGCAACACCACCACCTGCAACAACACCTTCTTCAACCGCTGCGCGAGTCGCATGCAACGCATCTTCAACACGTGCTTTCTTCTCTTTCATTTCCATTTCAGTAGCAGCGCCTACTTTAATCACGGCAACACCGCCAGCTAATTTAGCAACACGTTCTTGTAATTTTTCTTTGTCGTAATCTGAACTAGAATCAGCAATTTGTGCACGAATTTGTTCAACACGTGCAGTAATGTCTGATGCATTACCAGCACCATCAATGATGGTTGTGTTTTCTTTGCTGATTGCAATTTTCTTAGCTTGACCAAGATCGTCTAGAGTCACTTTTTCAAGGTTCAAACCAACTTCTTCAGAAATCACAACACCGCCCGTTAATACAGCGATGTCTTGAAGCATTGCTTTACGACGATCACCAAAACCTGGCGCTTTAACCGCACATACTTTAACGATACCGCGCATGTTGTTGACAACCAAGGTTGCTAAGGCTTCGCCTTCAACATCTTCAGATACGATCAACAATGGACGACCGGCTTTCGCTACTGCTTCTAATGTTGGTAATAATTCACGAATGTTTGAGATTTTTTTGTCATATAACAAGACATATGGTTCATCTAGATCCGCAGTCATTGTTTGTTGATCGTTAACGAAGTAAGGAGACAGGTAACCACGGTCAAACTGCATACCTTCTACAACGTCTAATTCGTTTTCGAAACCGCTACCATCTTCAACAGTGATAACACCTTCTTTACCTACTTTTTGCATTGCTTCAGCGATAATGCCACCTACTGATGAATCAGAGTTAGCAGAGATAGTACCTACTTGTGCAATTGCTTTGTCATCGTTACATGGTGATGACATGTTTTGTAATTCAACCACTGCTGCTGCAACAGCTTTATCGATACCACGTTTTAAATCCATAGGATTCATACCAGCAGCAACGGCTTTCATGCCTTCACGTAAAATAGCTTGTGCTAATACTGTCGCAGTAGTTGTACCGTCACCAGCAGCATCAGAAGTATGTGAAGCAACTTCTTTAACCATTTGGGCGCCCATGTTTTCGAATTTGTTTTCTAATTCGATTTCTTTAGCAACTGAAACACCATCTTTGGTTACTGTTGGAGCGCCATAGCTTTTATCCAAAACAACATTACGGCCTTTAGGACCTAATGTTACTTTAACCGCGTCAGCAAGAATGTTGACACCGTTAACCATTAAACTGCGCGCATCTGCGCCAAATTTGACTTCTTTTGCAGCCATGTTAATTCCTCTTTATATATTCTTTTAATTTAGGGTGATGAAAGACGCTGATTAGCCTTCAATTACAGCAACAATATCGTCTTCACGCATGACTAATAATTCTTCGCCATCGACTTTGATTTCTGTACCAGCATATTTGCCAAAAAGTACTTTGTCGCCGACTTTGACATCCATTTCACGCACATCACCAGAATCTGTAATTTTGCCTTTACCAGCAGCAATAATTTCACCACGCGCTGGTTTTTCTGTTGCGTTATCAGGAATCACGATACCACCAGCAGAGGTTGTTTCTTCTTCCATACGACGCACAATCACACGATCATGAAGGGGACGAATATTCATTTGTAAATCCTCAAAAAATGTCTAACAAAAAGATTAGGAACCCTTTAAATGGGGATGCAAAATAAAACTTCAAGGGCTTATGTAAAAAATTTACCGTAAGTGTTTGTCATCATCATCGACTAGCTCACCTTCAATAATGGTTGTATCTCTCATTGAAGCGCCATTTGTATGATGTGAATGCATAGTTTGCCCACGAAAAACAAACTGACCGTTGGCAAAAGCTCGTTTAATTAAAGCTTGGCGAACAGCTGGGATTAATAACAAGAATCCGATAGTGTCGGTGAAGAATCCTGGCGTCAGTAACAAGGCACCGCTCATAACAAGTGCAACACCTTCTAACATCGCGATGGCCGGAATTTGACCTTGAGCAATCGACATTTGTGCGCGTTGCAGCGTACTGAAACCTTGCATTCGTAATAACCAAGCACCAATAACGGCGGTGGCAACAACAGCAAAAATCGTCCAACCCGCACCTATAACTTTTCCAACTTGAATTAAGAAATAGATCTCAATCAATGGAATAAGCAGAAACAATATAAATAAAGCTCGGAACATGAAATTTCCTGAATTATGGGGATGATATAAAACTACATTGAGTCACCATCGTTAGTTTTCAAGCATTAATTTTCACTGTTGCATGAATACAACAAAAATAGCGTTTTGTTGCACTGTCATCAAACTGTAATACAACGTTCATCTTTCTGAAATATTAAATCGTTATTGTGTGCAAATTCGTTATGGAATACGAAGAGTTTCTCACTATTAAAAGCTTACATAACTCAACCTGTTATTTAAAACTAACCAGAGGATTATCCCTTGAAAATTAAAACATCATCATTATTAATTGCTGGTGCATTATTAGGTTCAGCAATGATGCCTGCACACGCTAACAACGAAGCTATGATGGACCTACTTAAAGTCCTACGTGACCAAGGTACCATTACTGCTGAAAATTATGAATTATTAACAAGCGCAGCTAAAGCAGATAAAGAATCTGTTGAAGCGATCAAAATGGATGCTGAGAAAGCGAGCAATCCTGGCTATAAAGTTACAACCAAAGGTAAATTTAAAGTTGAAAGTGATGATGGTAAATGGTCATTCCAACCAATCGGTCGTGTTATGTGGGATGCAGTTTCTACAGATGACGATGGCGATGGCAGCAATGAATTTCAAGGAACAGAATTACGCCGTGCGCGCTTAGGTTTTGAAGGAAAAATCGAAGATTGGGGATACAAATTTGAAGCTGATTTCGCTGGTAGCGATGTATCTCTAAAAGATGCGTGGGTTGGTTACAATACAAAATTAGCTGATAACAAACTTGGTATCAAACTGGGCCAATCACAAATTGCATTTGGTTTTAACACTGCTGCAAGTAGTAAATACATGACATTCATAGATCGTCCATGGTACGCAGACAAACTTACATCACCTGCTCGTGAAAGTGGTGTAGTTGCTAAGCTATCAGGAAAAACATGGTCTGCAGCGACATCTGTAACCCAAGGTTCTTTATCTGGCGGCACAGCTGATGAAGATACTAATGGTACAACTTTCGCTTTACGCGGTACTTTTATGCCATACAATGCTGGTAAAGATGAATTGGTTCAATTAGGTGCTAGCTACATGAATGTTGGTAGCCATGACAGTTCATCTCAATTTAAGAATCATTTAACTGCGCATGAAGACCCATTCCAAATCAAAGCTGTAAGTATTGCGGCCGGAGATTTTGATGGCAGTGATGCATTTGGATTTGATGCAGTTGGTATTTTTGGTCCTTTCCATGCATTAGCTGAATACAATGGCTATACAGCTGAGAGAAATTCAACAAGTAATGACGTTGATATTGACTCTTACTCAGTTGAAGCGGGTTATTTCTTAACTGGCGAATCAATGAAATTAAAACATGGCCTTTGGGATGGTGTTAAACCTAAATCATCTACAGGTGCATGGCAGGTTGCTGCTCGCTTTGAAAGCACAGAAATTGATGACAATGCTAACAATCAAGAAGCAGATATGTGGACTGTTGGTTTGAACTATTACCCAACACCTAACCTGCGTTTAATGTTGGATTATAGCCAAGTCACATCATTCGAATCAGCAGGTGTTGATCAAGCAGAACCTTCTGCTATCAAATTCCGCGCTTCAGCGAAATGGTAAAAACGTGTGAGTTAGCTTCAAGCTACTCATAACGATATAAAATGCCCCATCCTGTCTTGGATGGGGTTTTTTTTCCATTCTAGTTTACCTTTATATATAGGTAGGTTTAATGACTAAAGAAGAAGCATTACAATTCCAATCATTGGAAGAGATCCTTAGAAATGCATCTCTAACCCCTTTATTTCAACCTATCGTTTCACACAAGAAAAACAAAATTTATGGCTATGAAGCACTGATTCGTGGCCCATCAGATAGTCCATTACATTCGCCAATTAATTTATTTGATACCGCAAGTCGTCATGGGCAATTAGCCGAGTTGGACTTACTTTGCCGAGAAGTTGCTATCAAAGAGTTTGGTCGGCTCAATTTGGATGCCAAATTATTCATTAACACCATTCCTGCTGCATTGTTACAGACTGACTATCCACATGGTTTGACCCTCAAGTTTCTTAAGCAAGCCAAGCTGTCTCCAAAACAAGTTGTAATTGAGTTAACCGAGCAATATCCAATTGATGACTACGGTTTAATGCGTGATGCCACTGAGCATTATCGCGATATGGGATTGACGATTGCCATTGATGATCTCGGTGCCGGTTATTCAGGCCTTAGAACATGGTCAGAAATTAAACCTGATTTTGTAAAGCTCGATCGGCATTTCATCCAAGATATTCATATTGATAAACAAAAACGTCAATTTGTGCAATCTATGGTTGATATTGCACAAAGTATCAAATGCAAAGTGATTGCAGAAGGAATTGAGGTTCGAGAAGAATATCTGGCAATTCAAGATATGGCGATTGAGTTTGGTCAAGGTTATTATTTTGCAAGACCAAGTCAACAACCGCAGCTACAACTCGATTCGACATTATTTGCCAAACGCAAGAAAACAACCCTATTAGCTACTAGGCCAAGAGCTAACTCGTTAGTAAGCAGTTTATTGACACAACTCAAACCGCTCAATAATGACGATAGCGTGACCGAGGTAGGTGAACGTTTTCAATTACAAACAAACTTGATTGCATTACCAGTAGTCAATCATAGAAACCACGTTATCGGTATCGTCTGGCGAGATGAATTTATGACCCTATATGCCAGTCGATACGGGCGTGATCTGCATGGTAGAAAACCGATTACGATGTTTATGGATCACAATCCTATCGTTGCTGACTCAAGTTTACCGCTGAAACGACTCAGTCAATTAATCACCAGTCAAGAAAGTGACCAACAACACAGTATTTTTATCATTACAGAACATGATCAATATCGTGGAATTGGCAGCTTAATGGATTTATTACGCCAAATTACAGAACTACAAATTACAACGGCCCGTCATGCTAACCCACTCAGTGGCTTACCAGGCAATGTCCCAATAAGTGAACATATTACTGATGCACTTCAAGACAAGCGGGATGCTGTGATGTGTTATTTCGATTTGGATAATTTCAAACCTTATAACGATAATTATGGCTTCGGCAAGGGTGATAAAGTCATCAGCAAAATGGCAAAATTACTGCTAGATAAGGTCGATCCAGAATATGATTTTGTCGGTCATGTTGGTGGTGATGATTTTATCGTGTTATTTGAAAGTCGAGATTGGCAACAGCGTTGCCATCAGATTTTATCGGCATTTACCGACCTCCACCCAGAATTATACTCAAGTAGCGATCTTGCAAATAATGGCATCAATGCCCTTGACCGTTATGGTAACCAAACATTTTTCCCTCTGCTATGTGTATCAATTGGAGCGGTAAGATTATTAGATTTTGAAGAGATTAGAACCGAAGCCGACTTGACTGAACATGCATCAAAAGCAAAGTCCGCAGCTAAGAAATTGATCGGAAATACGTTATTTCAATTAACGAAAGCTAACAGTCTTACGAAAATAGCATGTTAAATTGTGTTGGATATTTGCTCTATTACATAAAGTACACGCTGTTTTACCTTATCACGTGCTTGATGAAACTCATCTAATGTTTCTTGTTCTGTACCTTTAATTTTGGCCGGATCAGCTAGAGGCAAATGTAATTTTACAGTGTGAGGATTGACTACCGGGCATTGCTCTTCTGCATTGTCACACAAAGTCACAATCAAATCAGCCCATTCCAACATTTCACTATTAACGCGAATAGATTGTTGTGCGGAAATATCAATATCTACCTCAGCCATAACTTTAATCGCCATGGCATTTTGACCATGAGCCTCAATTCCTGCAGATCGTGCTTCAATTAATTTTGGCGCTAATGCCTGTGCCCAGCCTTGTGCCATCTGCGAGCGACAAGAATTCCCTGTGCACAAAAACATAACCCTAATTTTTTCCATCAATTCAATACCATCTTATTTATCTGCCGAGAGAATAACTGTTTTATATTACAAAGCCATGAATCAGCGCAGAGGCTTTCAATAACAATCAGATCTATTTATGATGTCACTACTCTTATCGTGAATTCTCATCTGTTAGAATACGCGTTTAACTTACTCACTATAGAATCTTCGCCGTGAAAAAATTTATTGTCAGCACACTTTTTGTCGTCAGCTTAGCGACTCCACTTATCGCTGTTTCAGGAACATCACGCTATGTTTCTGATGAGCTTGAAATAACCATGAGAACAGGCCAAGGCGTCAAATTTGGCATTATGAAAATGTTGCCTAGTGGTACCAAACTGGATTTACTCGAAACAGATCCAGCAGGCTACTCAAAGGTTCGTACCGATTCAGGTGCTGAAGGTTGGGTATTAACTCGCTATCTTAGTAATTCTCCTAGCGCTCGTAATCAGTTAATTGCTAGTCAACAAAAAGTTGCAAATCTAGAATTAGAATTAGCCAAATATAAAGAAGAAATCCAAGCTCTATCATCACAAAATACTGATGCTGGCAGTGAAAATATGACGTTGAAAGAAACCGCACAACGCCTAAGCAAGGAATTGGATGATCTTAGAAGAACAGCGTCAAGCGCTGTGGCTTTAGATAATGAAAATCGTCTATTAAAAGAAAAACTACAACAGATTGATCACGAAATGCAGTCTATCGTTGTTGAAAATAGTGCACTTAAAGATAATGCAGCTAAAAGCTGGTTTTTAATCGGTGCTGCGGTATTGTTTGGCGGAATGTTACTTGGCTTGATCCTACCTCGTTTACGCTTTCAAAAGAAAAGTGGCTGGGGTAATTTCTAACTCCAAAAACATTGCTCTAACATAGAACTTATTAAGCCGTATCAGCGTTATTCTGATACGGCTTTTTTTATGCCCAAAGCTATAGCTATAGAAGCTCAAAATATATAAAATATTGCATATATAAAAATTGGAATATTTAATGCTTTTTAATCAAGAACTGTTCTTCGCGTCACTTTCACATCCTCTTCGGTTAAGAATCGTTATGTTGTTATGTCAAGTTGATGAGCTCTGCGTTTGCGAACTAACACAAACGCTCAACATCAGTCAGCCCGTTCTATCAAAACAATTAGCTCAACTCAAACATGCAGGGATTTTAACTAGTCGTCGCCAAGGCGTCTGGATGTATTATCAAATCAATAAAGAAATGCCAGCGTGGGGCGTTAGCGTGCTAAAAGAGACGTGTAATGGTATTCATCTTTCATCACTCTACCGAGATGATTATCAAAACTTTCAATCACTCAACCAGCAATCATGCTGTTAACTTCCGAATACATTTATGACTATTAGAATTGCAATCAACGGCTTTGGCCGCATGGGTAAACTTGCTCTGCAAGCAGGTTGGGATAATAGTGAACTAGAATTTGTTCACATAAACGAAATCAAAGGCGATGTTGAATGCCATGCCCATTTATTACAATTTGATTCTGTCCATGGTCGTTGGGGACAAGATAAGTCTATATCTGGCGAACAGCAGAGCATCACTATTGATGGCAAGCAACTCTCCTTCAGTCAACATGCTACTCTCGAAGAGGTTGACTGGGCTGAGTCTCAGATTGATCTAGTCTTAGAATGTACAGGTAAATTTAAAACATCTGAACAACTTCAACCCTACTTTAACCAAGGTGTAAAAAAAGTTCTGGTATCAGCACCGTGTCCAGAACCAGCACTTAATTTGGTCTATGGCGTAAATCATGATCGTTACGATGCTAGTCAACACAACATCATCACCGCGGCATCTTGCACCACCAACTGTCTAGCACCTATTGTAAAAGTAATGCACGAATCATTAGGCATAAAACATGGTTCAATGACCACCATTCACAACATTACTAATACTCAAACCATTGTTGATAAAGGTCATAAAGACTTGCGGCGAGCGCGTGCTTGTGGCCAATCCTTAATTCCAACCACGACAGGTTCTGCTAAAGCGATTACCACGATCTTTCCTGAATTAACAGGTAAACTCAATGGCCTAGCAGTTCGCGTTCCCTTGCTTAATGGTTCTTTGACTGACTTTGTGTTTGAATCAAATCGCCCAACCGATATCGATGAAGTTAATGCCTTATTACAAGCTGCTTCAAAAAGCGATTTAAATGGTGTTCTAGGTTATGAAACACGTCCTTTAGTGTCTGCCGATTATATAAATGATCCTCGTTCCGCCATTATTGATGCGCCATCAACAATGGTCATTGATAACACACAAGTAAAAATATTAGCCTGGTATGACAATGAATGGGGTTATGTGAATCGCATGATTGATATTGCCAAAATGATCGGACAATCTATCTGATGATGTCTGCGACACAAAACATCAAAAACTATGCTGTCATTACGGGTGGTTATTGGGCTTTTACCCTAACTGACGGTGCTATTCGTATGTTGGTGGTACTGTTCTTCCACCAGCTCGGATACTCGCCGCTTGCTATTGCCAGTTTATTTTTGTTTTATGAATTTTTTGGCATCGTCACCAATTTAGTTGGTGGGTGGCTTGGCGCTCGATTTGGTCTCAATAACACCATGCATATTGGTATGGTGATGCAGATCACTGCGTTATTAATGCTGACTGTTCCCAGTGACTATCTTTCGATTGCTTATGTTATGTTGGCGCAAGCCTTATCCGGCATTGCTAAAGATCTGAATAAAATGAGTGCTAAGGCCAGTATCAAATTATTCGCTTTACCCTCTTCCGACTCACAACAAACTTCACCTTTATTCAAATGGGTTGCCGTTTTAACTGGATCAAAAAACACATTAAAGGGCATTGGTTTTTTCTTAGGTGGTTTGCTACTCGCTTATTTTGGTTTCCAAGGCGCACTGTTTATTTTGGCTGGTGCATTGTCATTGGCACTGATACTGACATGGTTGTTATTACCAAATGAACTTGGCAAGACAGCATCAAAGCCAAAATTTTCTCAGCTATTTTCAAACACCGCCGCGATTAACTGGTTATCTGCTGCTCGGTTTTTCTTATTTGGCTCACGCGATGTTTGGTTTGTTGTTGGCTTACCGGTTTATTTAACAGCAAGCTTAGGCTGGAGCTTTGAACAAATTGGTGCTTTCTTTGCCCTGTGGATTATTGGTTATGGTTTGGTACAAGCAATCACACCGACCTTATTAGCTAAACATCATCCCACGGGCCAAACTACAAAATGGCTAGCAATGGTGTTGATGTTAATACCGGCTGCAATTGCGTTTGCTCTCACTCAACAGCTTAATTTAGATTGGGTGATCATTGTTGGGTTAACTATCTTTGCCGTGCTATTTGCACTCAATTCAGCCGTGCATTCCTATCTTATTGTTGAATGGTCAGACCATGACAAGGTCGCGATGAATGTTGGATTTTATTACATGGCTAATGCGGCTGGTCGCTTGGCTGGCACTATCCTGTCTGGTTTGTTATATCAAAACTACGATCTGTATGGATGCCTGATCGCATCCAGTGTAATGATTGCTGTTTCAGCCTTAATTGCACAAAAACTACCTAATACACATGAGGCCGCATAGTGGGAATATTCGAACGGTATTTATCACTTTGGGTCGGTTTATCAATCATTGTTGGTGTCATTGCCGGCAGCGTTCGCCCTCAACTATTTACGCTAGTCTCACAACTTGAAATCGCTCATGTCAATTTGATTATCGCCATTTTTATCTGGCTGATGATCTATCCAATGATGGTGCAAGTTGATTTCCATGCAGTTAAAAATGTAGGAAAACAGCCCAAAGGCATCGTTCTTACTTTGATTATTAATTGGTTGATAAAACCATTCACTATGGCATTACTTGGCTGGTTATTTTTCAGAATATTTTTTGTTAATTGGATCGAGCCAGAAACAGCAAATCAGTATATTGCAGGTATGATTTTATTAGGTGTGGCGCCGTGTACTGCTATGGTCTTTGTCTGGAGCCAATTAACCAAAGGTGATCCTAATTACACCCTAGTTCAAGTTTCGATTAACGATGTCATTATGATCTTTGCGTTTGCACCTATCGCAGCCTTTCTACTTGGCATAAGTGATATCGTTGTACCATGGCAAACATTATTAATCTCTGTTGCTTTATATGTCGTATTACCTCTGATAGCAGGCGCTTGGACACGACATCAATTCGAGAAACAAGGCGATGGACAGCAACTTGCAGCATTTTTATATCGCATAAAACCTTGGTCTATCATGGGATTACTGGCAACTGTAGTATTGCTTTTTGGTTTTCAAGCAGAAATTATCATCCAGCAACCAGAAACAATTCTATTGATTGCCATTCCATTGCTTATCCAAACCTATGGCATTTTTGCGATCACCTACTTGATCGCCAAGCGACTTAAATTAGCTCATAACATTGCAGCGCCCGCCTCATTGATTGGCGCCTCTAACTTTTTTGAATTGGCAGTTGCTGTTGCTATTTCATTATTTGGCCTACATTCTGGTGCCGCATTAGCAACGGTTGTGGGAGTATTGGTAGAAGTGCCAGTAATGCTATCGTTGGTCTACTTTGCTAATAGAACCCAGGCTTGGTTCGATTGAGAGCGGGAGCACAGAAAGTGCTCCCCCCTATCGGGTCTATTAACGTCGCTTTAATTGCTCTAAATCACGAACAGCACCTTTTGATGCTGAAGTCGTCAACGCCGCATACGCTTGCAACGCTAGACTCACTTTACGTTCGCGATTAACAGGCTGCCAGGCTTTATCACCACGCGCTTCCATTGCGGCACGACGCTCTGCTAATACTTCATCAGATAGATCAACATTGATGGTACGGTTTGGAATATCAATAATGATGGTGTCACCTTCTTCAACCAAACCAATGTTACCACCCTCTGCCGCTTCAGGTGAGGCATGACCAATAGATAAACCTGAAGTACCACCTGAAAAACGACCATCTGTTAATAAGGCACATTGCTTACCTAAACCTTTTGATTTGAGGTAGCTGGTTGGGTACAACATTTCTTGCATGCCTGGCCCACCTTTAGGACCTTCGTAGCGAATAATAACCACATCGCCAGCGACCACTTGTTCGGTCAAAATAGCTGTAACTGATGCTTCTTGTGATTCAAAGATACGCGCACGACCTGTGAATTTTAAGATTGAATCATCAACACCA
>JBFIJJ010000034.1:0-16882 GCA_041600795.1 Methylophagaceae bacterium
AACAGAATTAGCACAAATGTTGACGGTTTTTGGTTATTACAACCCGACAATCAAAAGCAACTTAGAAACTAATAACGGTAGTTGGCAGGCACATTATCAAATTGAATTAGGGCCACAAGTTATCTTGGAACAGGTGAATGTAACACTGATTGGTCAGGCAAAAGAGGACCCCAAATTTCAAGAATTGTTGGCTGATTTTCCATTAAAAAAAGCAGATGGATTTAATCACGAACGTTATGAAGCAGCGAAAAAAATGCTCACAAGATTAGCGGCGGATCGTGGTTATTTTGATGGCAAAATGACTAAGAATACAGTTGAAGTAAATACTGAGAATAATACTGCAACTATTTATTTGGAATATAGTTCTTATGATAGGTATCTGTTTGATGATGTCCATTTTCCGGATACCAAGGTGTCTGAGGAACTATTGCAGAAAATTAACCCAATTGACTCAGATTCTCCATTTCTAGCATCGAAAATTGTCAGCTTAAGAAACAACTTGATTAACAGCGGCTATTTTGATGCAGCGACAGTTACACCTCAGATTGAGCAACGCCATGATGGTAAAGTTAAACTTGATATAGCGCTAACCCCGGTAGCCAAACATCGTTATACCGCCGGGATTGGTTTTGGAACAGATAGTGGTGCCAGAGGCTCATTGGGTTGGGAAAATCGTTATATCAATAAACGTGGTCATCGGATGAGTGCTGATGCCAAGTTATCTCAAGTTAAAAATAGTTTGAGTATGGCTTATAAAATGCCGTTTTGGAGTCCGACTATTTCTGAAGTTGGCTTTAATACTGAGCTAAAACAATCTGATACCGATACCAGTGAAAGTCAATCATTAGCCATTGGAAGCTATTATAAATCATCACGTTTTGGTTGGCAGGAAACGGGCTCATTAAAATTACTGAATGAAAACTATGATGTTTCTCAAGATGACAACACCTCAACATTGCTTATTCCAGGCATAGGTTGGAGCCGAACATGGGCGGATAATACTATCTACACCAAGCAGGGTGGTCGCTTATCTCTTGCTCTAAGTGGAGCAAGTGAATCTCTGTTGTCTGATACTTCATTTATCCAAGCAGTGATTCGAGGTAAATATATACGCTCTCTCTCAGACAATGGACGATTGATCACGCGTGCTGCCATTGGTGCTACTGAGGTGACAGATTTTAATTTATTACCTAGTTCGTTACGCTTTTTTGCTGGTGGTGATACCAGTATTCGTGGTTTCGATTTTGAGGCCTTGGGGCCTAAAGGCAGTGATGGTGAGGTCGAAGGCGGACGCTATCTTGCTGTGGGTAGTATTGAATATGAACATATGTTTTGGGGCAACTGGGGCGGGGCAGTGTTTACTGATTTTGGTAATGCCATGAACAGTTGGAGTGACCCAATTGAATACAGTGTCGGTTTCGGTGTTCGCTGGCGGTCACCGATTGGCCTAATCAGAGTCGATATTGCCCAAGGTATTTCGGAACCAGATAAACCTATCGGTTTTCATGTTGTGATCGGGCCTGATTTATGATGAATTCAATGTTCAGGTCTAAGTTGAGGCTCTTTATCATCAGTATGATAAGTCTGTTGATCATCTTAGTTGCGACAATAAGCTGGGTCGTGATGACTGAGTCTGGCTTATCAACAGTGTTATCTCTGGTGCAAAAAGTCGAACCGAATTTAACAATTAAGGCGTCACAAGGCCGATTATACGATGGTGCTAGTCTTAGCGACATTCATTATCAGATAGATCCTGATAATAGTATGGATATTGGTCAGCTTAATGTTAAATGGCAAGCACAGCAGTTATTTTATGGCAGGCTGATGTTAGATAGCCTGGTCATTAATGATATTGCCTTAAGTCTAACAAGTGATGACACTGTAAACACACCAATCAAGCCGATAGTATTGCCTGATATTGCCTTGCCAATTGCAATTTATATTGCTCATTTACAACTTACCAACTTGAGTCTAGAGCAAAATTCTCAGCCGAGACAGCAGTTAATTTCAGAGTTACGCAGTGATATTGCCTTTAATGCTAATACACTTGAGTTGAAACAATTCACGGTCAACAAAACAGATCAATTTGATCTGAATGTATCTGGCAAGATGCAATTAACAGGTAAGTATCAAACAGCACTCGACTATCAATGGCATTACTTACAAGCTGGTTTGGCTGATGTGGCAGCAAACGGCACGATAGAGGGTAATGTTGTTGAGATGAAAGTAGAACAAGACATGACTCGCCCTGTTCAATCTCATCAACAGCTAATCGTACAGCAGTTGTTCGACCAGCTTACATGGCAGCTTGGCATTAGTGCAGATCATCTCAAGTTTGCTGATATCGATAAAACACAACAAGGTGAACTCAATACGTTACTAATCGACGCTTCAGGTGATCTTAACCAAGCCAAGGTTGAATTAAATAGTCAACTTGCTTATCCAGAGTTACCAGAAGTGATGATTCATAACCTAAGTTCAAGCACTGACTTTACTAATTGGCTGACCGATTTAACTGTGCAAGTAAAAGATCAGCCCAGCATGTTTAAGCTTAATGGCAAACTCAACGATGTTATAAATAATCTTCAGGTTTCGCTATCTGGACAGTGGCAGCAACTTGTTTGGCCTCTAACAGGTTCAGAACCGACTATGAGCAGCCAACAAGGTCAATTTATGCTGACGGGAGGGCTAGATGACTACCACGTTCAACTTAAAACTGATCTGACTACACAACAACAACTAATGAATGTTGAGCTTGCAGCTCAGGGTTCAACAAGTCAGCTCACATTGAAGCAACTTACGTTAAATGGGCTTGGTGGAACTGCCGAGGTTTCAGGTACAACTAGTTGGCAAACCTTGCCTGTACAGTTTGATCTCAAAAGTGTTTGGGCAGATATCACGCTCCCTGAATCACTCTCGTCCCAAGCCGTGTCATCAACGAAAGGCACACTGGCTATCACCGGCACTACTGACAGCTATAGCATGACATCATCAACTGATCTGATGATTGATACATATCCGGTCTCAGTTGCATTAAAAGCCTTAGGTTCAACAGATCAATTAAGTCAATTTACGATTGATTCGAAGCTGGCAACAGGCACAGCCCATTTTGCAGGACAATTGAGTTGGCAACAGACACTTTCATTATTGGGGGATTTGAAATTCGACAAGCTTGATCCTCAAATTGTGGCAGCGCAGTGGCCGGGTAATTTATCAGGTGAAGGTCATATATCATTCATCCAAGACGATAAAAACAAACAAAGTCTTGATGTGTCGAAGTTACATGTTAAGGGTACATTACGTCAGCGACCTTTAAGTGTAGATGCTGATTTGCATTATGTTGATGGTACTTTAGATGTTTCGGGTTTAGCGATGCAATCTGGTCAATCATCACTAACAATGGCAGGTGCTATTAGTGACAATATGACCTTCAACTGGCAATTAAAATCACCCGACTTGGCAGATTTTTATCCAGAATTAGCAGGGCAGTTACAAGCCACAGGCAATGTTAGTGGAACCTTGGCTGCACCTATGGTTGCGGCCAAAATCAGTGGTCAAAATGTTAGCTATGCTGATCGCATTGCAGTACAGATGCTTAGCAGTGACGTGTCTTTGGATTTACAAGAACAAGGCCAAATACAGGCAACACTGACTTTGAACAATATGGCATTGGATTCATTTAGCCAGATCAATTCCAAACTAAGCCTAACTGGTAATAATTCGGATCATCATTTAGCGCTTGAACTGAGTAATCAAGACATTGCCATAGAAGCAAGTGCAGATGGCAATTATGATAAGCAACTATGGCAGGGTCACTTATCTAAGTTACAAATTGATTCTAAACGAGCTGGTGTGTGGACAATGACTGAATCTGCACCAATCGCACTAAGTCAACAAACACAAACTATCGGTCGACATTGCTTAGGTTCAGCACAACAAAGCGCTTTGTGTATCGCTGCTAGTCATGATGGCACAGATGGACGTTGGCAGAGCCAAGGTCAATTAAGCAAGATTCCAATGACCTTACTTCATGATTTGTCAGTTGATCTGGAAGCTGTTACAGGTGATATCAATGGTCAGTTTATGATAGCGGGTAAAGGTAGTTATCCAACAAGTGGTTCGGGCCAGTTTTCGCTTAATCAAGGGATTATTCATAATGCTATAGAATCACAGCAGGAGATTGGTTTAAAACAGGCAAAAGTTGACTATGTTCTGACTACTGATAACACGATTGCCACTGTTTTGATTGAACCTGATGTTGTTGGTACATCAGCAATTGTTGGCGAGATCAAATTGCCGAATATGACTCATGTTATCGATCAGCCCAACATGGCGAGTCTTTCAGGGAAATTAACCACACATATTGATGATTTAGCGGTATTCGGTCCACTCAATCCAAGTTATGAAAACTTACATGGCCAACTTTTAGTTGATGTTAAGTTGGCTGGTACAGTAGCTAAACCATTGTTTACCGGTGATATTGTACTTAATAATGGCGGCGTTGAGTTACCCAGTTTAGGCATTATATTGACTGAGCTACAGGCCAAAGCAAATGCTAATCTAGCTGATGGTGTTGTGTTTGATTATCACGCGAAATCAGGAGACGGCGTGTTATCGGGTCAAGGCACTGTCGTTTTTGAAGATAAGGGTTGGCAGTTAAATACCAGCTTGAAAGGTGATGATGTGCAATTGGTCAGTTTGCCGGAAGCGTATGTTGTTGCATCTCCTGATCTGATATTTGCAATGACGGCAGAACAAGCTAGTGTCACAGGCAAGGTTGTAATCCCATCAGCAGAGTTGGCACCAGCAGAGTTTAATATGACAGTTAAACCAAGTGACGATGTTGTCATTATCAATGAGGTTGCCGTTGATCAAAAAAGTGCATTCCCAACCACTGTTAAGGTGGCATTATCACTTGGTGACAAAGTCTTTGTAACCGGTGTTGGTTTTAGAGCACGATTAACAGGACAATTAGCAGTCTCTGGCGTGACCAATGATGTGTTGCTTGGTACGGGTGAGATTGTTATCAAAGATGGTAGTTATATCGCCTATGGACAGAAACTGATCATTGATGACGGTAAAGTCATTTTTGCTGGTGGTGCATTAGATAATCCGAATCTGGATGTGAAAGCAGTTCGAAAGGGCAGTGATTTTACGGCTGGACTTAAGATTGAAGGCAGCGCAGCCGATCCTCAAATTTCCTTATTTTCGGATCCGACTATGGATCAAGATAATATTCTGGCGCATTTAATATTAGGCAGACCTCTTGCTGAGGCCAGTGTAACCGATGCAGCACTGTTGGCAACAGCCGCGACAGGACTAGGTTTGACTGGTGGCGGTCAGATTAGCGACCAAATTTCTAGCGCGTTTGGTTTAGATACGCTGGCAATTAGTGGTAATGGCAGTGATGATACCGCCTTACAAGTCGGTAAATATTTATCACCTAAACTCTATTTGGGGTATGGTATCGGCATATTTGAACCCGTGAGCACCGTTACTTTGCGTTATAAGTTAAGCAAAATCTGGTCATTAAAAGCAGAATCAGGTGTCGAAACGGGTGTGGATTTTCTCTATACCCACGAAAGCAAGAACGATTAAAAATCAGTTTAGAATCATTTTTTAGGAATAGTCATTGTTAAGTTATCGTCATTCGTTTCATGCAGGCAATTATGCCGATGTGCTCAAACATATTGTGCTGATAGAACTACTCGAATACATCACCAAAAAAGAGGGTGGTTTTGATTATATTGATACTCATGCTGGTGCAGGTATGTATGACCTGCGTAGTGACCATGCAACTAAGTTACAAGAATATCAACAAGGTATCGCTAAACTACACCAACAAGATTGGCCTGAACTTTCGACTTATTTTGAAATTTTAGCCAAACATAACGTTGATGGTGATTTACATTTTTATCCGGGCTCACCCATGATTACCATGCATTTTCTACGTGGTCAGGATCGCTCTTGGTTATATGAATTGCATCCGAAAGATGCAGAGATCTTAGTCAATAATCTCGGCAGAATTAAACGCGCGCGTATTATGCATCAAGATGGTTTTAAAGGTTTATTATCCTTATTGCCACCGGTGTCACGTCGGGCCGTTGTACTTATTGATCCATCGTATGAAGTTAAGACCGACTATAATCACGTGGTTGATGTATTGATCGAGGCTTATACCAAGTTTCCGACAGGTACTTATGCTGTGTGGTATCCGGTTGTAGATCGTACACATATTGATACTATGCAACGACGCTTAGTAAAAAGCGGTATCAAAAAAATCGAGCAATTTGAATTAGGTGTGACCCAAGATCAATTTGGAACAGGAATGACTGCCAGTGGCATGATTGTGATTAATCCACCTTGGACATTACACGATAAAATGTCGACATTATTACCCAAACTGAAATCAGTATTAGGCCGAGATAATACTGCGTTTTATAAATGTGAACAGTTAGTCGGAGAATAACGTAAAGCTCAAAATCCGCTTTTTAACAGGCAAAAAAAAGGCATCCTAGGATGCCTTTTTTAATTAATCGTAGCTGTAATGCTTTTTCAATGTTTTCGTTACTTGCCACATGCTTTTCAAACCCACTGGGAAGATTGCGTAGTCGCCTGGAACGATAGTCACTGGAGCACCACCATCTGGAGTAACAACAATTTCGCCTTCCAAGATGTAAGCTTTTTCAGTTTCGTCGAAGTCAAGTCTGAATTCTGTTACTGGGCAATCCCAGATTTCCCAACCTGAAACACCTAATTCTTTTAGGCGATCTTCACTTAGGTTTTTTTCGATAATAATTTCTGGCATAACATTTCCAAAAGATGTGTTTTATTAAAAATGGATTCAATAATCCAATAGCTTGTTAAGCTTTGCCACACAAACTGCGAGACCGACGCATCATACCAGAAAGCAGGAGGAGAGAGCAGTCAGTTTTACGTTATTAGTTAATGGCTATGGAATGCGAGTCCAGTTTTTGTAAAAAATCAGATTGATATTCTTAAAAATTTGTCCGATTAAATAGACACTGCCACTAAAAAACCATGGCACTAGACTTGGTCTTAATATATCAACAAACAAACAGTAGCGAACTTCATCCGTTTGATTAACGCTGCGATGCATCAATGTGTCATCAAAAATGAATAATTTATTTTCAGTCCAACGGTTAATTGTTTCACCCACTTCAATATACGATTGTGTACTTTGAATATCATTAATGTTGTATAAAACACGTAATGTCGGTCTGAATGGGCCAAAATGCTTGGCTGTTGAGACTTTATTATTGAAAATCGATACGCCAATCGTGCGAATATATTTGAACGGTTTATGATAATCCTCAACTGACAGGGTAGTGTCGATATTTTCACCATACCACTTGAAGAAAATCATGCCTCGTTCAGCATCACCCATTTTGTCTTGTAATTGTTCAGTAATTTTTTCTCTTTTAGCAATGTCTATAATTTCATTTACTTCAGCCTGATAGTCTTCAGGTAGATCACTTAGTTGATAGATTTTTTTATTCACAAAAGGTAGCGAAACAAGATCAAACAACACGTTTAGTGGTGACAAAATCCAGGTTAAGATGCCTTTGCTTAAAAAATAACGTTTAAGTAGATCACGTGACCACCCGCTATTTCGAGCGACATCATAGAGTCCTAGCAGTAGATAGATTATGCTAAAGGTTGGGAATGTAATCAGTAATAACAGTAATAAGGCGATAAATGTTAATTTGATAGCGATCTTTTTCATACATCCCACTAGATTTATATGGTTATAAAAACAAGAATGGTAAGGTGTAAACGTCAGGATGTAAATCTTAAAACTGACTAAGGTTGATAATCTGAGGAACTACTATGGCAGGGAAACTAAAAGTTGGGCTAGCACTGGGTAGTGGCTCTGCTCGGGGGTGGTCCCATATAGGTGTTATAAAAGCGCTGGCTGAACATGATATTCACCCAGACATTGTCTGTGGCACATCCATAGGGTCGCTGGTTGGCGCGTCCTATGTTGCTAATAATATCGATAAACTGGAACAGTGGGTCTTATCACTTAGTAAACTTGATATCGTCCGGTTTTTTGAACTCAATTCGTCCTTTAATGGTTTTGTAAATAAAGATCGATTGCATTCATTTCTTAATAAAGTCGTTTGTGCTGATGACGCTTTAATCAAAGACTTTGATAAACAATTTGCATCTGTGTCAACGGATCTTGCGACTGGACGTGAGGTCTGGCACTCACAAGACTCACTTATAGAAGCGGTATGGGCATCAATTGCCTTACCTGGCTTATTTCCGGCATTTAGAAATAACAGTCATTGGTTGGTCGATGGCGGTTTAGTTAATCCTGTGCCAGTGTCAGTATGTCGGGCTTTAGGGGCTGATGTTGTTATAGCAGTCAATTTAAATGGCGATGTTGTTGGTAAACACCTTGATAAAAATAAAAAACCAGAAAAGAACAGCACAAAACTAAAACACAAAATTAACGATTTTGTGGCGGAATATACAGGGGATTTATTTAAACAAAATAAACAACAAGACGAAGCACCAAGTTTATTTGATGCCATTGCCGGCTCAATTAATATCACGCAAGACCGAATTACGCGTAGCCGTTTAGCAGGTGATCCACCGGATATTTTGTTATCACCTAAACTTGCAGATATTGGCTTATTGGAATTTTACCGGGCTGAAGAGGCGATAAACGAAGGTGTGAAATCAGTTCGTAAAATGATGCCAGAGATCAAACATCAGTTAGATTTGGAACAAGATTGAAAAGAGCTGTATGTATCGAAAGTGAGTATGGCTAGCGATAACGCCATACTCACTCGAATATATTAGGAGGGTTAGTCAGCTTTTTTAACGATTTGGGCTTGAATGAAGTTTTCAATGCCCATCTTATCGATTAAGCCTAATTGCGTTTCTAGCCAGTCAATATGCTCTTCTTCAGAATGCAAAATGCTTTTAAATAAATCACGTGAAATAAAATCACCAACCTGTTCAGAATAAACAATGCCTGCACGAAGATCAGGTACCGCATCATTTTCTAACGCCAAGTCACATTCGAGCATTTCTTGTGTGTTTTCACCGATGCGAAGCGCACCCAAATCTTGCAGATTAGGGAGGCCTTCAAGAAATAAAATGCGATCAACCAACATATCGGCATGTTTCATTTCATCGATTGATTCGTGATATTCATGTTCTGCAAGATTAGTCATTCCCCAATCTTTATACATTTTTGCATGGAGGAAATATTGATTGATAGCAATCAGTTCATTGCCTAAGACTTTATTGAGTAGTTCGATTACCTTCTTGTCGCCTTTCATGCTATGCCTCGCAATAATGTTGTTGGTTGTGAGTTTACTATACTAATACGAGTAAATGTGATGTCAATGAAAGTTATGACACTAGTTAATAACGAACAGTTTATGAATTCTGTGCTGCCAATTGTAGTGGTTGTTCATTGCTAAGGTGATCATGAATCAGACCATTAACTTTGAACTGACATTTACCACAACACGCCGTTGCTCCGGTTTCCTCACGAATCCCTTGAATTGAATTCACACCTTTTTCTAAGGTTGATTTGATTGTGTCAGAGTTCACATTGTTGCAGATACATATAATCATTGGGTAACTCTCTTTTAAAGTTAACGCCAATGATAATGATTCGCATTTATATTGTCAATATTTAATCAAAATTCATAATAAAGGCATGGAGTGAGTGACTGATGAACCGTGATGATAAACGTTAAGATTGCCTTAATAATGTCTCGCTAGCATTGACCTATAAAATAATTGTTGAGGAGTTTATATGTCTAATGAACTAGTTAAAGTATGGGACTTACCTGTCAGAGTTTTCCATTGGCTCTTAGTATCTTGCTTTATTATTGATTATGTAACGGAAGATGATTTCATGACATTACATGTCTATGCAGGTTACACCATTATGGGGTTAGTACTGTTTAGATTGGTATGGGGTATCATCGGAACAAAACATGCACGCTTTAGCGATTTTCTAACAAGACCCTCAGTAGCTAGTGCATATTTGAAATCAATAGCCGCAAATTCTGCTCAACGTTACCTTGGACACAATCCTGCTGGTGCAGCAATGATTTTGGCTTTATTGGCGTCGTTATTAATTACCTGTGTTACTGGTTTAGCTACGTATGCAACGGAACAATCATCTGGACCTTTAGTAGAGTTTATGCTGACGGCACCTAATTTTATCTATGATGCAGCAGAGGATATGCATGAGTTTTTTGCAAATGCGACCTTAGTTTTAGTGATTTTCCATGTTGCAGGTGTCGTCATAGCAAGTTTAAGTCATAAAGAAAATCTAGTGCTAGCGATGATTACCGGTCTTAAACGAGCGGAATAAGCCCGTGATATCAATGAGACTCGGGATCGTCAAGAGAACTAAAAGATTGTTTGCGATGAAAGGCTAATATTATGCCAGCAATAATTAGCACAATAGGGTAATTATCGAATTGAAATGATTTTGGAACAATATTGGTGTTGGCCAGCCAATCCAGTATTCCTATGACAAATAAAGCGGCGCCGATTATTTCAAGTGGAGTTTTAATTGAAATAAACTTCCATGCCGATTTTGTCATTATAATTCCTTTATAAAGTACAGATAGCTAGCTTTGTTGCTAATCAGTTTCCAATATTTCTTTAATTTTGTCTAGCTGTTCGGGAATAGTATCGCATATTGCACCATCTCCCTTACAGCTGGAACAGGTATAGGTTGACCAAGCAGCATTAATAAGCGCTTCTTTATCTGGATAGTCGATACGATTAACAGCACCAATTAAGTTGCGAGCACGTGTTGCATTATGTCCAGTCTCGAATTTACAGAGTCCAATTTGATCACGATCAGTTAAATCATACTGCTTATGTATCTCAACCCCCAATTCATGTAAGTAACGCATTTCAAGATAAATTTTACCTAGAGAATCACCTGAATAAGACGACTCTGCTAGCGCTGAAAATGGTAATACTGATAATAAAACGACAATATATTTCTTTAGCATAATCTGTGCTCGGGGATTAATGTTGTTGGCTACAAGTGTAGCAGTCAATTAATGGTTACATCTAGTCACGCATCATAAGATGTACAGCATCATAAAAAGTTCATTTTTATGAAAATTAGCTATTTACCACTAACAATTAGATGGGGGTTAATTACTGATGATTTTAGTCAACTTTTTGGGCATAATGACTTCAAGAATCAAAAAACACCCAAATTTAACTTGCTAAGTGTGAATCTAATGAAGATTTTGATAGTCGATGATGAACCAGTGACATTGGCACTGACCAGTGGACTAATATCAGCAGCAGGTTATAACCCCATTCAGGCAACAAGTGCCGAACAAGCCTTTAATATACTCAAATCCGTTTCTAGTCCGATGGTAGTGTTATTAGATTGGATGATGCCGGGTATGGATGGCTTGGCATTGTGTAAGCTGATACGCGAAACCGATTTAGGTTACAGTCCTTATATCGTTATGGTTACAGGTAAAGACGATCAAGAAGCTCAAATTCAGGCCTTAACTCTGGGTGCAGATGACTTTTTATCTAAACCAGTTGAATCGTATCTTTTGTTAGCTCGAATTAAAGTTGCCGAACGTATCATTGGCTATCAGCAAGCATTGATGCGGGCTAATGATATCCTGACTAATCTTGCTTATATCGACGAGTTAACACAAATCCCCAATCGACGCTCCGGTCTTGAGAGTATAAAAACGGAACGACTGAGAATGCAACGCTCGGGTTATTCATCGGCTTGTTTGATTTTATCCGATATCGATTACTTTAAACGTGTAAACGATACTTATGGTCATAATGTCGGTGATAAAGTATTGATCGAATTTACCAAACGCGTCAGTGCGAGCTTAAGACCATTTGATATTTTTTGCCGTTATGGTGGCGAAGAGTTCATTATTTTCTGTGAAGTCAGTATTGTAGATGTTGAACCGTTACTGGAAAGACTAAGTAATCAAATTAGGTCATTACCCTTTATTGTTGACGATCACTCTTTAACACTCACAGCAAGTTTTGGTGCTGTTTACTTTAATCATGATAATAGTCTTGAGTTGAAGAACTTAATTAAGTTGAGTGATGAGGCTTTATATAATGCCAAAGCCAATGGTCGTGATCGCTATGAAATATATCGGCTAGCAAACAGTGGTGAAGAAAGACCCCAATTAGGTCGATCACACACTAAACAATAGGGACATAGGAGCTGATGATAAAAAAAATAAAATCACTAAAGCCTCGCGTATCATCGGCCCAAACAGGTAATAATCTTCAATTTTGGTTATTAATTACCGGCTTTATTGTTGTGACTGTTGTGGTAGTTTTGTTATTTGAAAGTCGTTTACAACAACAAACGCTTAAAGATTTATCCTCACTTATGGAAGATAATTCACGGATAAAATTTGAGCAATTATCTGAAGTATTAGAGACATCAACGCAGCATACCAAATTCATCTACTCGACACCGCCTATTCGCGGTATTATGCGGGCTGTTCAGAATGATGGTCTTGATCCCGTTGACAATGACAGCGTTGAAAAATGGGAAAAACGCCTTCAAACCATATTCATAGCCTATCTCGAAAATAATCCGGAAATATCTCAAATTCGATATATTGGTAATGCGGACAATGGTAGGGAGTTAGTGCGTGTTGATCGTAAAGGCACACGATTAATTGCTATCGGTCAACAAAACCTCCAACAAAAAGGCGATACAACCTATTTTAAAGAGGTGAGTAAGCTACATAACGGTGACGTATATGTCTCAGACATCAATCTAAATCGTGAACATGACGCGGTAGAATACCCCGTTTGGCCTACTTATCGCATTGCTTTACCGGTGTTTGACGATGATACAAATTTTTTTGGTTTGGTTATTGTTAATTTTGATGCATCAACTATTTTAGAAGAATTAAATCGGAATGTGCCAACAGAACTGGTGCTGTATCTTGTTAATGCCGCAAACGATTTTATTATTCATCCACACTACAGCCAAAAGTATGCTTCTGACTTAAATCGATCAATCGATTGGCGAACAAGCTTAGGTGATTCAAGCATTCTTACAGAGAACAAAGATTTAATAGAAGCCTTTCATAATGAACAAGCAGATAGTTACTTACGCATCAATGAACTCTATTTAAGAGGCACAATACACCCTCGGAAACTCTCGTTAGTAATGGCAATGAAAAATGATGTCATTGAATCTAGGTTATCAGATAGGCGCTTTGAGTCACTTGTCATGCTTGCCGT
Source organism: Methylophagaceae bacterium (assembly GCA_041600795.1). Classification (GTDB taxonomy): domain Bacteria; phylum Pseudomonadota; class Gammaproteobacteria; order Nitrosococcales; family Methylophagaceae. Next base: position 13,276 of record JBFIJJ010000034.1, read on the forward strand.
TATTCTGCTTCTGGGCGGTATCGTAGGTGTTATTTATAGAAATGATGTCAATCGTAAACTGCAGTTTAACGAGCAAAAATCACGCAATTCAGCTATTGTAGAAACCAGTTCTGATGCCATTATTTCACTTACTGATGATGGTTATGTTCTAACATGGAATCCGGCCGCTGAAATCATATTTGGTTTTTCTGAACGTCAGGCTATAAATTCTCATTTTGTTGAGTTGCTAAAACTAAACCAAGAGGACAAATTGCTCTTTGAGCAGGCGGTACATCGTCTTGAGAATAGGGATTCGATTAACCACTTAGAAATAACTACACTTGATATTCGAGATCAGATGATAATCACAGATATCAGCATTTCGAGTATCAAGACGACAGAATCTAGCTCCTTTGGTATTGCTGTAATTCTTCGTGACATTACAGAGCAAAAAAACATTCAAAATGAAATAGAGTTGTTAAATGAGTCTTTGGAAGAACAAGTTAAAGAACGTACTAAAGAGTTGGAGTTAGCTAAAGATCAAGCATTTGCAGCCAGTTATGCTAAAAGCGAATTCGTAGCTAATATCAGCCATGAAATTAGAACACCCTTACATGGGGTGATTGGCATGCTTCATATACTCAAGCAAACAGAGCTCAAACCGGAACAAAGTCATTATGTTGAGATGGCACAGCGTAGTTCAAGAACGTTGATGACGCTTATTTCAGACATTCTTGATATTTCAAAAATTGAAGCAGGTAAATTAGATTTAGAAGAGTATGACTTCAATTTACATGAGTTCTTCAATTCGTGTTTAATGACCACCATGTTATTGGCCGAATCAAAAGGTCTTGGGTTTGTCGTTGATCTGACAAACGTGGATCATGAGTGGGTGGTTGGGGATTCTCATCGTTGTCAGCAAATTATTGGTAATTTACTTAATAATGCAATTAAGTTTACCGATAAAGGCCATATTAAAGTTAAGGTTTCAACCCATCAGGATGACACTAATACTATTACTGTCATATGTAAGATTAGCGATACTGGTGTAGGTATTGCTCCTGAAAATATCAGTAAATTATTTGAGGTTTTCTCGCAAGAAGATGCTAGTACTACACGTCAATTTGGAGGTAGTGGGCTAGGTTTATCGATTGCTCGTCAATTATCTAAAGCGATGAATGGTGATATAACGGTTGAAAGCAACGTGGGTGAAGGTAGCTGCTTTTCAGTTACATTACGCTTTAATCAAGCCAAAGATAAGCCCGCGGTGGCTTATTTTGACTTGTCGAATAAGAAAGTGATGTGTCTATCACAACAGCCAGCAACACTTACTAAGCAACTAGCTAAATGGCATGCGGATGTACAAGACTTTGATACTGCAAAAGCGATGCTATCAGCGTTGTCATCATCCAATAATACTGAAGCTGATGTGTTCATATTAGATACGGTATCAGCACAACAAGAATGTTGTAAGTTACTTGAATCACTTAATAAAAATGCACTTTATCAAACAATGCCAACCATTTGTATTACACCTATGGCAGATCAAGATAGATGTGAAGATTTGTTAATGCAACGTCCGCATAAAATGCTTACGGTTCCGATAACTCCGATAGTATTGGCTCATGGGTTTACATGTTTATTTGAACCCACAAAACAATTCAAAGAGATCCAGCAAAACACGGCACGATATTACTACACTAAAACGCCCAATATTCTGGTGGTGGATGATAATGAGATAAATCAGGTTGTCGCCGAATCGCTATTACAAGCGTTTGGCATTAATACTGTTGTCGCCGCTAATGGCCAAGAAGCCATTGAAAAACTTAAAAATAATGATATTGACTTGGTGTTTATGGATTGCCAAATGCCAGTAATGGATGGCTTTACGGCAACTCAACAAATTCGACTTGGCGAAGCAGGTCAGACTGTCTCAACTATCCCGATCATCGCCATGACAGCTGGTGCGATGTCAACGGATAAAGAACAATGCTTAAAATCGGGCATGAATGACTATTTAACCAAACCATTTACCCCGGAACGAATTGAAGAAATGGTACATACTTGGCTGACATCAGACCTGTCAGACTTTAGCACTTACAACCCAGAAGCTGATTTAGATAATGAGACTGTAATAACAGAATTTGAAGATAATGCTGTCTGGGATAAACAGATATTCTTAAAACGAATCCTGAATGATAAGTCATTGTTTAACAAACTAGTTACACTTTTTTGTGAAACCATACCAGAACGTTATGAGCATTTAGCTTTGGCTATTTCAAACCAAAATTTTGATGAAATACACAGTATTGCGCATTCATTTAAAGGTGCATGTGCCAATATCAGTGCCGAATATTTAGAACAGTTGTCACATCAATTACAGACCGCTGCGACTGATAATAATATGTCTGAAATCAATATTCTTTGGCCTCAATTCCAGCAACAATACAAACAATTGTTAGCCCTGTTAGCAAAAGAATAATCTGAATGTATTTTACTGACGCGTTAATAAAGCCTGTAATAAAACCAAGATTTGTTCATTACTTAACTCACCGTGTTGTTCAATAGGAAGCTCACCCACTGGTGTCATCATATAACCTTTAAATTGGTAGTGAGCGACTCCTGATTTCAATACTGTATCTATTGAAAGCAATAAGTTGTCGACGTTAACACTTACTGGAACAGTAAAGAATTGGGTTGATTGTGCAGCCAAGCTTTTTTTACTGTTGGCACTCAATTCTGCCACTTTATGTTGACTGAGCAAGATATCACCGGACAGTTCTTTTACAGGCAGTTTGAAGGTATTAGGGTTATAGACCTCAACGTCAAAAACGGCACTGTTAAGTTCAGCTGAAAATTGTTTCAATGTAATAGTCTGGATTTCGGGCATCATTACATCTTGATCTAAGATGCCTGCATGACTGGCAAAGCTAATTAACATCCATACCACTACAAATAGTTTTTTCATTAGATTATCTCGTTGACGATGCAAGAATTTGTTCACTCACTATGACATTAAAGCTACAGATTCAACAAGCGCTATCTTAACTTCAGTCTGGTGCTAAAATGTAATTCTATTTTCACTCCGACATTGGCTTTATAACACCATGCAAGACGGCTGCTTCAATACATTCAAACAAACGTTAGACGGTGCCGCCGATTTGCCGGACAAGTTTACCTTTCCGTTTTATTATGAACCACACCCGCTGTGTGTATTAGCTGCACAAGAGTTACAAGAGCACCTGTTAACACAGACAGAGTGGCAGCATAATTTTGGCTTAACCGGAGACTTGGACACTGCAATTGGCAAAATGTTTGGTGTATTGCTGGTGCAAAATAAAATGGGTGAACTAGGTTATCTAGCAGCATTCTCAGGCAAGTTAGCCGATTCAAATAATTGGTCTTATTTTGTACCACCCGTGTTTGATATGTTGTCAGACAGTAGTTTTTACCAACAGCAACAAGCAACCATCAATCAACTTAATGAATTTATCCGACAGTTAGAATCCAATCCTAAAATTCAGCATCAACAGCACACACTTGATACTGAAATAGCCTTATCTCATGAGCACATCACAGCACATCGAGATGCAATGATAGAAGGACGAAAACACAGAAAACAACAACG
>JBFIJJ010000035.1:0-16576 GCA_041600795.1 Methylophagaceae bacterium
GCGATCAAAGTTACGTCCATTTTAATGTTGTCTCCAGGCATAACCATTTCAACACCTGCAGGTAATTCACAAGCACCAGTTACGTCTGTTGTACGGAAGTAGAATTGTGGACGGTAACCATTAAAGAATGGAGTATGACGACCACCTTCATCTTTTGACAAGATGTAGACTTCTGCTTCAAATTTTGTGTGTGGTTTGATTGAACCTGGGTGAGCCAATACTTGGCCACGGTCAACATCTTCACGTTTTGTACCACGTAGCAACACACCTACGTTATCACCAGCTTGACCTTGGTCAAGTAGCTTACGGAACATTTCAACACCAGTACAGGTTGTTTTCGCTGTATCTTTGATACCAACGATTTCAAGTTCTTCACCCACTTTTACAATACCACGCTCAATACGACCGGTTACTACTGTACCGCGACCTGAAATTGAGAATACGTCTTCGATAGGCATTAAGAATTTACCATCGATCGCACGTACTGGTTCTGGGAAGTAGCTATCCATTGCTTCACCAAGTCTAACGATTGATGGAACACCGATTTCGCTTGTATCGCCTTCTAACGCTTTTAACGCTGAACCAACGATGATTGGTGTGTCGTCACCTGGGAAATCATAGGTATCTAGAAGTTCACGCACTTCCATTTCTACTAATTCGATTAATTCTGCATCATCAACCATGTCTGCTTTGTTCAAGTAAACAATGATGTATGGAACACCTACTTGACGTGACAATAGGATGTGTTCACGTGTTTGTGGCATAGGACCGTCAGCAGCATTTACTACTAAGATCGCGCCGTCCATTTGCGCCGCACCGGTGATCATGTTTTTAACATAGTCAGCATGGCCTGGGCAGTCTACGTGTGCGTAGTGACGGTTTGGTGTTTCGTATTCAACGTGCGCTGTTGAGATCGTAATACCACGCTCTCTTTCTTCTGGCGCGTTATCGATATCCGCGTAATCCTTGAATGTACCACCTTGTTGCTCTGCCATTACTTTTGTAATCGCCGCTGTCAATGTAGTTTTACCATGATCTACGTGACCAATGGTGCCCACGTTTACATGGGGCTTCGTTCTTTCAAATTTTTCCTTGGACATCTCGTCTACCTCATTAAAACTATTCTAGTTATCTTTTACTTATGACTGCATCAGCCACGTTATTAGGTGTTTCTGCATAGCGAGCAAACTCCATTGAGTAAGTTGCTCTACCTTGCGTAGCAGAACGCAAATCTGTTGCATAGCCAAACATCTCAGCTAATGGCACTTCAGCATTAATAATCTTGCCGCTTGCCGAATCTTCCATACCATGTACCAGGCCACGCCGACGGCTTAAATCACCCATCACGTCACCCATATAATCTTCAGGTGTAACCACCTCAATCTTCATCACTGGCTCGAGCAATACAGGAGCTGCTTCTAGAGCACCATTCTTGAATCCCATAGATCCGGCAACCTTAAATGCCATCTCATTTGAATCCACATCGTGATAAGAACCGTCAAATAATGTCACTTTAACATCTTCAACTGGGTAGCCGGCTATTACACCATTTTTCATCTGCTCTTGTATACCCTTATCTACAGATGAAATGTATTCTTTTGGAACAGATCCGCCTACAGTCGCATTTTCAAAGGCGTAGCCGGCACCTGGAGCTTGTGGTTCAAGACGTAACCAAACATGCCCATACTGACCACGACCACCACTTTGGCGCACAAATTTACCTTCAGCTTCAACTGATTTTGTGATCGTTTCACGGTATGCGACCTGTGGCGCACCCACATTCGCGCTTACGCTGAACTCTCTTTTCAAGCGATCAACAATAATATCTAGATGTAACTCGCCCATACCCGCAATAATCGTTTGCGCAGACTCTTCATCTGTATAGACACGGAAAGAAGGATCTTCTTTCGCTAGTTTTCCAAGCGCAATACTCATTTTTTCTTGATCGGCTTGTGTGCGAGGCTCAATTGCAACCGATATCACTGGCTCAGGAAATTCCATACGCTCCAGCGTGATGACATGGTCAAGATCACATAAAGTATCACCAGTCGTAGTATCTTTTAGACCAATTGCAGCTGCGATATCACCCGCTCGTACTTCAGAGATTTCTTCACGGCTATTACTGTGCATTTGCACAAGTCGTCCAATACGTTCTTTCTTGCCTTTAACCGGATTATAAACGGCGTCACCTGATTTCATGATGCCGGAATAAACCCTGAAAAAGGTCAGTGTTCCAACGAATGGATCCGTTGCAATTTTGAATGCAAGTGCTGCAAATGGCTGTTCATCATCGGCCTCTCTCTTACCAACAGTTTCAGCACCGTCATCCAACACTCCGGTAATTGCAGGAACATCAACAGGCGAAGGCATGTAATCAATAACAGCATCAAGCATTGCTTGAACACCTTTATTTTTAAATGCTGAACCGCAGAATGTTGGGACGACTTGATTTGCAAGTGTTTGTAATCGAATGCCAGCTTTAATATCTTCTTCAGATAGTTCACCACTATCCAAATATTTATTCATTAACTCTTCGCTTGCTTCTGCTGCTGCCTCAACCATCTGCTCACGGTAGCTTTCACATTGAGCAAGCATAACTGATGGGATATCCCTAGCATCGTACGTTGCTCCCATATCAGATTCATTCCAATATATCGCTTTCATACGGATAAGGTCGACGACACCTTCGAACTCTTCTTCAGATCCGATAGGTAATTGCATAGCAACAGGATGTGCGCCTAGACGCTTTTTGATTTGTTCTTTAACACGAAGGAAGTCCGCACCTGAACGATCCATTTTATTAATGAATGCTATCCGAGGGACTTTATATTTATTAGCTTGACGCCATACTGTTTCAGATTGTGGTTCAACACCACCAACCGCACAAAATACAGCAACCGCGCCATCAAGTACACGCAATGAACGTTCTACTTCAATTGTAAAATCAACGTGACCTGGTGTATCAATAATATTAATACGATGACTTGGATATTGCTTATCCATACCTGACCAGAAGCATGTTGTTGCAGCTGAAGTGATAGTGATACCACGTTCTTGCTCTTGCTCCATCCAGTCCATAGTTGCAGCGCCATTGTGGACTTCACCGATCTTATGCGATATACCCGTATAAAACAGCACGCGCTCAGTCGTCGTGGTTTTACCCGCGTCGATATGCGCCATGATGCCGATATTCCGGTATCGATTAATAGGTGTACTTCTTGCCACTATTCGCTACTCTTAAGCTAATAAATAAATTGTTAAAGAACTGGGTCAAACAAAACTTGGGCTATCTAAACAATAGATAGCCCAAGGTCAAACAAATTAAAAACGGAAGTGAGAGAACGCTTTGTTCGCTTCAGCCATACGGTGTGTATCTTCTTTCTTCTTAACCGCTGTACCTTTACCGTCATATGCATCAGCTAGTTCACCAGCCAGACGCATAGCCATTGATTTCTCACCACGTTTACGTGCTGCTTCAGCCAACCAACGCATTGCTAATGCAACACGACGTTCTGCGCGCACTTCAACAGGTACTTGATAAGTCGCACCACCAACGCGGCGTGATTTAACCTCAACCATTGGGCTAATATTCTCTAGTGCTTGCTGGAATACTTCTAAACCGTTTGCACCTTTATTTTCTGCTACTGTGTCGATTGCGTTGTAAGCAATTTTTTCTGCAACAGATTTCTTGCCATCTTTCATGATGACGTTAATGAATTTTGCTAAACCAATGTTTGAAAACTTTGGATCTGGAAGCACTTCACGTTTGGCAACAACCCTTCTTCTTGGCATGTCTCTTTCCTAATTCTTAATTCTAAGCTAATCGTACTAAACGACTATTAACCTTTTGGACGTTTCGCACCGTATTTAGAACGGCCTTGACGACGTGCAGCAACACCAGATGTATCCAATGCACCACGAATAGTGTGATAACGTACACCAGGTAAATCCTTAACACGACCACCACGAATCAATACAACCGAGTGTTCTTGAAGATTGTGACCTTCACCACCAATGTATGATGTGACTTCGAAACTGTTTGTCAAACGTACACGAGCTACTTTACGCATCGCAGAGTTTGGTTTCTTAGGTGTAGTTGTATATACACGAGTACATACACCACGACGTTGAGGACAAGCCTGCAATGCAGGAACATTGTTCTTTTTCTTTTGCTTCAATCTTGGTTTACGGACCAACTGATTTATTGTTGCCATTAAAGTACAGCCTTTAACAAATATTCAACTATGGTAACCTGCGATACTATCCTTCTCGCACTACCAGTAAAAATCTGGCCCCCATACAAGGGGGCCTGACAAAGAAGAGGAATTCTACTACTCAATATATCATTGAGTCAAGATCTCTTTTAAGAAACCTTTTCTAATTCTTCTGTAGTATCTTCAGCTTTAATTGCTGGAGATGCTTTTTCTGTTACAACCACTTCATCACCGTGGCGTTTACGATAACGTTCTTTATGGTAAGCCAAACCTGTACCAGCAGGAATTAAGCGACCAACAATAACGTTTTCTTTCAGACCACGTAAACTATCACGTTTACCTGTTACTGCAGCATCCGTTAACACACGTGTTGTTTCTTGGAATGACGCTGCTGAAATAAACGAATCTGTAGCCAACGATGCTTTTGTAATACCTAATAGCAAGTGACTATAAGTTGCTTCTAATTTACCTTCAGCACGAACTGCATCATTTGCTTCTAGCAACGTATCATGATCAACTTGTTCACCTTTAAGGAACTTAGTATCACCTGGTGATGTAATTTCAACTTTACGAAGCATTTGACGAACAATTACTTCAATGTGCTTATCATTGATTTTTACACCTTGTAGGCGGTAAACCTCTTGCACTTCACTAGACATGTAGTTCGCAAGATCTAACACACCTTTCAGGCGTAAGATATCATGTGGATCTTCAGGACCATCTACTAATAATTCACCTTTCTCAATATTTTCACCTTCAAACACTGAGACATGACGCCATTTTGGAATAAGCTCTTCATGTGGCTCACCCTCTTTAGGTGTAATAATTAGACGTTGCTTACCTTTGGTTTCCTTACCAAAGCTGATTGTGCCTGAAATTTCAGCCATCAATGCAGGATCTTTAGGCTTACGCGCTTCGAACAAGTCGGCTACGCGTGGAAGACCACCGGTAATATCACGAGTTTTACTACTTTCTTGTGGAATACGAGCTAATACATCACCGATGTTAACTTCTTGACCATCTGTTGCACGAACAATCGCACCACCCGGCAAGAAGTATTGTGCTGGTATTTCTGTACCTACGATAAAGACGTCATTGTCGTTTTCATCGACCAGTTTAACCATTGGACGCATATCTTTTGACGAACTGCTGCGTTGTTTTGGATCACGCACGATCAAGCTTGTGAGGCCAGTTACTTCATCGACTTGTTTATCAACAGTAACACCCTCAACAAGATCTTTCAGCTGAACACGACCTGTCATTTCTGTTACAACTGGATGTGTATGTGGATCCCATGTTGCAACAATTTGACCTGCTTCAACAGCTTCGTTATCAGCAACGCTGATTTCAGCACCGTATGGGATCTTATAACGTTCACGTTCACGACCATTATCATCAATCAGATGCAATTCACCTGAACGTGATACCGCGATGAATTTACCACTCGCGTTTTGGACTGATTTAATGTTGTGGAAACGAATGTTACCTTTGAATTTCAATGCAACAGAGTTATCCGCAGCTGTACGTGAAGCAGCACCACCGATGTGGAATGTACGCATTGTTAACTGTGTACCAGGTTCACCGATTGATTGAGCCGCGATAACACCAACAGCTTCACCGACATTGATTTGATGTCCACGACCTAAGTCACGACCATAACACGCGGCACAGATACCATAACGTGACTCACAAGTAATTGCAGAACGCACAAGTACTTCATCAATACCTCTTTGCTCTAAAGTCACAACTGAATCTTCATTCATCATAACGCCAGCAGCAATAACAACATTACCGTCAGTATCAATAACATCTTTAGCTACAACACGACCAAGTACACGCTCACCCAATGGTTCTACAACGTCACCACCTTCAATGATTGGTGTCATGTTGATACCTTGTTCAGTACCACAGTCTTCTTCAACAACAACCAAATCTTGAGAAACGTCTACTAAACGACGAGTCAAGTAACCTGAGTTCGCTGTCTTAAGCGCAGTGTCGGCCAAACCTTTACGAGCACCATGCGTAGAAATAAAGTATTGAAGTACGTCTAGACCTTCACGGAAGTTCGCCGTAATAGGTGTTTCGATGATAGAACCATCTGGTTTTGCCATCAAACCACGCATACCCGCTAACTGACGAATTTGAGCAGCCGAACCACGCGCACCAGAATCAGCCATCATATAGATGGAGTTCATAGATTGTTGTTTGACTTCATTACCTTCGGCATCAATAACAGTGTCTGAACCTAAACCACTCATCATCGCATTAGCAATTTGATCGTTAGTACGTGACCAGATATCGATGATTTTATTGTAACGCTCACCATCAGTAACCAAACCTTGAGCATATTGAGTAGCAATCTCTTCTACTTCTGCTTCAGCAGCAGCTAAGATTTCAACTTTTTGCTCAGGGATAACCATGTCATCTACACCAACAGAAGCACCTGATTTAGTCGCATGAGTAAAACCAAGGTACATTAATTGGTCAGCAAAGATTACCGTATCCTTCAAACCAAGACGGCGGTACGATGTATTGATCAAATCACCAATGGCTTTTTTAGTCATAGGACGATCAACAACTGAGAAAGGTAATCCTTTTGGTACGATACCAAACAAGATTGCACGACCCACTGTTGTATCAACACGAATGGTGCGGCTTTGTTCTGGTTCAGGCAATGTTACATCAGTTTCATCAAGACGTACTGTAATGCGAGCATGTAACTCTGCTTCTTTATTAGCATAAGCACGTTTCAATTCATCTAAATTAGCAAACTTGATGCCTTCACCTTTTACATTGACCAATTCACGTGTCATGTAATAAAGACCTAATACCACGTCCTGTGAAGGAATGATTACAGGCTCACCATTCGCAGGTGACAAGATGTTGTTGGTTGCCATCATCAATGAACGCGCTTCTAATTGAGCTTCCAATGATAGTGGTACGTGTACCGCCATTTGGTCACCGTCAAAGTCGGCGTTGAATGCACTACAAACAAGTGGGTGCAATTGAATCGCTTTACCTTCAACCAATAATGGTTCAAATGCTTGAATACCAAGTCTATGCAATGTTGGCGCACGGTTAAGCATGATTGGGTGTTCACGAATAACCTCTTCAAGAATATCCCAAACTTCAGAACCTTCACGTTCAACCATTTTCTTAGCAGCTTTGATTGTTGTCGCTAAACCTGCACGTTCCAATTTACCGTAGATGAATGGTTTGAATAATTCCAAAGCCATTTTCTTAGGAAGACCACATTGGTGTAATTTCAAATATGGACCAACCACGATTACTGAACGGCCAGAATAGTCAACACGCTTACCAAGTAAGTTTTGACGGAAACGACCTTGCTTACCTTTAATCATGTCAGCCAATGATTTCAATGGCATACGGTTCGTACCGGTGATTGCACGACCACGGCGACCGTTATCTAATAACGCATCGACAGATTCTTGCAACATACGTTTTTCGTTACGAACGATAATGTCTGGTGCATTTAAATCTAATAAACGTTTCAAACGATTGTTACGGTTGATAACGCGACGGTATAAATCATTCAGATCAGATGTCGCAAAACGACCACCATCAAGCGGTACTAATGGACGAAGATCTGGTGGTAATACTGGTAACACTTCCATAATCATCCATTCTGGTTTGTTGCCAGAATCTAGGAAGGCTTCCATTAATTTAAGACGTTTGCTTAATTTTTTGATCTTAGTTTCAGAATTAGTTGAGTCAATACCTTCACGGATAACTTCAATTTCTTTATTTAAGTCAATCGCACGCAATAACTCTTGAACGGCTTCCGCACCCATACGTGCATCAAATTCATCGCCGTATTCTTCAACAGCTTGCAAATACATATCATCAGATAAAAGTTGACCTTTTTCTAATGGTGTCATGCCTGGATCAACTACAATGAACGCTTCAAAATACAAAACACGTTCAAGGTCACGTAATGTCATATCCAAGAATAATGAAATACGTGATGGTAGTGATTTCAAAAACCAGATATGTGCAACAGGGCTAGCCAATTCAATGTGAGCCATACGTTCACGACGTACTTTAGCTACAGTGACTTCAACACCACATTTTTCACAAATAACACCACGGTGTTTTAGACGTTTGTATTTACCACACAAACATTCGTAGTCTTTAACTGGACCAAAAATTTTGCAGCAAAATAAACCTTCGCGTTCAGGTTTAAAGGTACGGTAGTTGATCGTTTCTGGCTTTTTAACTTCACCAAAAGACCATGACCGCACCATTTTTGGTGATGCCAATCCAATTCGGATAGCATCAAACTCTTCTGTTGGCGATTGTTGCTTTAATAAATTAAGCAAGTCTTTCATCTTTTTTTCTCCGCTGCCGATTAACGGCTAATGTTTTGATTATCTATTCGTATTAATTCGATACTTTAAAAGACTTAGTCTTCAACTAAATCAATATCGATACCTAGAGAACGAATCTCACGGGTTAATACTTTGAAGGATTCAGGCATACCTGCTTCCATTCGATAATCACCATCCACAATATTTTTGTAGATCCGGGTACGACCATTAACATCATCTGATTTCACAGTTAACATTTCTTGTAAAGTATAAGCAGCACCATAAGCTTGTAGTGCCCATACCTCCATCTCACCGAAACGTTGTCCACCGAATTGAGCTTTACCACCCAACGGTTGTTGTGTAACCAAGCTATAAGGACCAGTTGAACGCGCATGCATTTTGTCATCAACCAAGTGATTCAATTTCAACATATGCATATAACCAACCGTTACCGGACGTTCAAACTCATCACCAGTACGACCATCAATTAACGTCGCTTGACCACTACGTGGTAAGCCTGCTAATTCAAGCATGTCTTTGATTTCACTTTCATCAGCACCATCAAATACTGGTGTCGCCATTGGCACACCACCTCTCAGATTGTTGGCCAATTCGATGATTTCGTCATCAGATAACGAATCAAGATCTTCTTTTTTACCACTGGTGTTATAGACCTTGTCTAAGAACTGACGTATCTCAGCGATTTCACGTTGTTGATCAAGCATTTCAGCAATTTTGAAACCAACCCCTTTAGCAGCCCAACCCAAATGGATCTCAAGTACCTGTCCAATGTTCATACGTGACGGTACACCCAATGGGTTCAATACAATATCAACTGGACGACCATCTGCTGTATAAGGCATATCTTCAACAGGAACGATGTTTGAAATAACACCTTTGTTACCGTGACGACCCGCCATCTTATCACCAGGTTGGATACGACGTTTCACTGCCAAGAATACTTTAACCATGCGTTGTACGCCTGGTGCCAAATCGTGACCAGAGATCAGTTTTTGTTTCTTAACTTCAAACGCATCATCCATATCTTGACGATATTGTTTGATTTGTTGCACAGCATGTTCTAGTTGGGCATTAAGCGCATCTGTTTCCATAGTGATTTCAAACCACTGAGAATGCTCTAAACCTTTTAGATATGCTTTAGTGATCTTATCGCCCGCTTTCAAGCCAGGACCGCTTTTAGCGACTTTACCTGTTAATGCTTTTTCTAATCGAGCAAAAACGTCATCAACAATGATACGGTGTTGATCTTTCAAGTCAGCACGTACTTTTTCAAGTTCAGCTTTTTCAATTGCTAATGCACGTTCATCTTTTTCAACACCATCGCGTGTGAATACTTGAACATCAATAACTGTACCGTATGTGCTTGATGGCACACGTAAAGAAGAATCTTTAACATCCGCCGCTTTCTCACCAAAGATAGCACGTAGTAGTTTTTCTTCTGGTGTTAACTGAGTTTCACCTTTAGGAGTAATTTTACCCACTAAGATATCGCCCGGTTTCACTTCAGCACCGACATAGACGATACCTGACTCATCTAATTTAGATAAGGCACTTTCGCTTACATTCGGAATATCACTCGTGATCTCTTCTGTACCTAATTTGGTATCACGTGCAAGACAGTTCAGTTCTTGAATATGAATTGTTGTGAAACGATCTTCTTCAACAACACGTTCAGAAACTAAGATCGAATCCTCAAAGTTATAACCATTCCAAGGCATGAAAGCGATTAGAATATTTTGACCTAAGGCTAATTCACCTTTATCAGTTGACGGACCGTCAGCTAATACATCACCTTTTTCAATTACATCGCCTGGTTTAACCAGAGGACGTTGATTGATACATGTGCTTTGGTTAGAGCGTGCATACTTAATCAAGGTATAAATATCTACACCTGAGTCGGCATCTTCAGCTTCGTTATCGTTAACACGAATTACCACACGGCTAGCGTCAACAGAGTCAACCACACCACCACGGCGAGCTGTCACCATTACGCCTGAGTCTTTAGCAACAGCACGTTCCATACCTGTACCCACAATCGGCTTCTCAGCACGTAATGTTGGAACGGCTTGACGTTGCATGTTTGAACCCATCAACGCACGGTTAGCATCATCATGTTCCAAGAATGGAATCAATGACGCCGCCACAGATACAACTTGGCGTGGTGACACGTCCATATATTGCACTTGTTCCGATGGCATTAATGAAAATTCATTTTTATAACGACATGGCACCATGTTGTCTAAGATCGAATTATCCTCACCTAGGCTGATAGTTGCCTGCGCAATTTTATATTCGCCTTCGTCAATCGCTGACAAATACTCAATATCAGTTGTCGCTTTACCATCAATAACCTTACGGTAAGGTGTTTCGATAAAGCCGTATTCATTAGTACGTGCATAAACAGCTAATGAGTTAATCAAACCGATGTTTGGACCCTCAGGTGTTTCGATAGGACATACACGACCATAATGTGTTGGATGTACGTCACGAACTTCGAAACCTGCGCGTTCACGAGTAAGACCACCTGGGCCTAATGCAGAAACACGGCGTTTGTGTGTTACTTCAGATAATGGATTATTTTGATCCATGAACTGAGATAATTGGCTAGAACCAAAGAATTCTTTGATTGCTGCAGCAACAGGTTTAGCATTGATTAATTGTTGTGGCATCAAGCCTTCTGATTCAGCAATACTTAAACGTTCACGCACAGCACGTTCAACACGAACCAAACCAACACGGAATTGGTTTTCAGCCATTTCACCAACGCTACGTACGCGACGGTTACCTAAGTGATCGATATCATCGACAACACCTTGACCGTTACGAATTGCGATTAATTCTTTTACTACATCAACGATATCTTCGTTAGAAAGAATACCCTCACCTTCATGACTTTCACGGCCTAAACGACGGTTGAATTTCATTCGACCAACGCCAGATAAATCATAACGTTCGCTAGTGAAGAATAAGTTTTTGAATAAGTTTTGAGCTGAATCTTCTGTTGGTGGCTCACCAGGACGCATCATGCGGTAGATTTCAACTTTCGCTTCTAATGGCGTAGTTGTATCATCTAAACGTAATGTGTCGGAGATGTATGGGCCATCATCAAGATCATTAGAGTAGATTGTATTGATAGTTGTGATATCAAAACGGTCTAAGGTTTCTAATGTTGCTTCAGTGATTTCTTCATTGGCAGCAACTAACAACTCACCTGTATCGGTGTCGATCATGTCTTTAGCAATGACTTTACCAACTAAGTAACTTGCAGGAACAGTCAGGCTAGTCATGCCTGATTTTTCCATTTGGCGAATATGACGTCCAGTAATTTGACGATCAGCTTCAACAATTACCTCACCCTCTGGGTTAGCAATTGCAAATGGTGTTGTTTGTCCACGTAAACGTTGTGGCACAAGTGTTAATTCATAGTCATCACCTTTCTTAACGAAAGTATCTTGACTAAAGAACATGTCCAGAATTTCTTCATTTGTATATTCGAGTGCACGTAACAGCACTGATGCTGGTAGTTTACGGCGACGATCGATACGTACGAATACGGCATCTTTAGGATCAAACTCAAAATCCAACCATGAACCGCGATAAGGAATAACGCGAGCGTTGAATAAGATTTTACCTGAAGAGTGTGTTTTACCTCTGTCACTATCAAAGAACACACCAGGTGAACGATGTAATTGAGATACGATTACACGCTCGGTACCGTTAATGACGAAGTTACCTTTTTCCGTCATTAATGGGATTTCACCCATATATACTTCCTGCTCTTTAATGTCTTTTACAACTTTTGATTTTGCAGGGGCATCTTTATCATAAATAACAAGACGCATTTTGACGCGTAATGGCGCAGCATATGTCACACCACGTAATTGACATTCTTTAACATCAAACGATGGCGTACCTAAACGGTAGCTAACATACTGTAGTTCTGCCATGCCAGTATGGCTTTTAATCGGGAAGACTGAATCGAACGCTGCATGTAAACCTTTCGCTGCGCGATCATCTGCTGCAATATTATGCTGCAAAAAGTCCTGATATGAATTGACCTGGGTAGCAAGCAAGTTAGGAACATTCAAGACACTTGGACGCTTTCCAAAATCTTTACGAATCCGTTTTTTCTCGGTAAACGTATAAGCCATTTATTACACCTCAAGAAACGTCCTTACACCACTAAGAATAGGGTCATAAGGAATTATCATTTTGTATTTATTCAGTCAGCAATCAAATGAATACCGACCAGTAACGGAAAAAGGCCGGTGACAAAAATCACCAGCCGATTCCTATATCGAGATGGTCATAAGACCACATCGATTAAGCAAATGCTTATTTAGCTTCAGCAGTTGCGCCAGCTTCAGTAAGCTGTTTGATAACATCTTCAGCTTCTGCTTTGCTAACACCTTCTTTAACTGTCGCAGGTGCACCTTCAACCATGTCTTTAGCTTCTTTCAAGCCAAGACCTGTGATGCCACGTACAACTTTGATTACAGCAACTTTATTGTCACCGAAACCAGTCATTACTACGTCAAATTCAGTTTGCTCTTCAGCAGCTGCAGCAGCAGGGCCAGCAGCAGCAGCTACAGCTACAGGAGCAGCAGCAGTTACACCAAATTTTTCTTCCATTGCTTCGATCAGATCAACGACCTCAACAACAGTCATATTTGAAATCGCTTCCAAAATATCGTCTTTAGATACAGCCATGTTATTTTCCTATTTCAATCTTACAGAATTAATTTAAACAGCAACTTACTCTCAATTGAGAATTAAGCTGCTTCTTTTGCATCGCGAACTGCCGCGAGCGTACGAACCATCTTGCTTGTCGGTGCAACCAAAGTACGAACAAATTTCTCAATCGGCGCTTTCATCGTACCCATAAGAATAGCAATTGCTTGATCCTTAGTAGGCATTTTAGCTAGCTTGTCGATATCAGAAGCAGGTAATAATTTACCGCCTAAAGATACCATTTTGACTTCAAGTTTTTTGTTGTCTTTAGCAAATTCACCAATGACGCGTGCTACTGCACCTGGATCTTCTTGTGAAAAACCATATACTAAAGGTCCTGTCATTCCATCTTGCATGCAAGCGAAATCAGTTCCTTCAACAGCACGTTTTGCTAGAGTGTTACGAACAACACGCAAATAAACATTCTCATTGCGAGCTGCAACACGTAGCGCAGTCATTTCTGAAACAGTTAATCCACGATATTCTGCTGCTACAGCAGAATAAGCAGATGATGCTACTTCAGCGACCTCAGCAACGACGGCCTTTTTACCTTCAAGATTTAAAGCCACCTAAGTACCTCCTTAGGTTTACTACTATAAAAGTAGCGTTGTTGCTAAAAGAAGAGTCTCCTCTTCCACCTATTTACGGTATTCAACGCTAGAAATTCTGCAGCTGAACCCGTCTGCGCAGGCCAATTACACGAATGTAACCGATTAAACTCACATACCTGCGGTCTTAGACGGCCAGACATAAATGTCTGACGGTCCAAATTTTTAAGCTCTGTTTAGTCTAAGAAAGACTTATCAACAGTGATACCAGCACCCATTGTGCTAGATACGCTAATGCGTTTTAAATAAACGCCTTTCGCAGAGCTTGGTTTTAATTTATTCAAGTCATCGATCAATGCTTTTAAGTTTTGTTGTAATGCTTCAACTTCAAAACTAACATTACCAATTGAGCAATGAATGATACCGGCTTTGTCTGTACGGTAACGGACTTGGCCTGCTTTAGCATTTTTGACAGCTTCAGCAACATTTGGTGTCACAGTACCTACTTTAGGGTTTGGCATTAAGCCACGAGGACCTAAAACTTGACCTAATGTACCAACAATACGCATTGCATCAGGAGAAGCGATAACAACATCGAAATCCATGTTGCCCGCTTTGATTGACTCTGCTAAATCTTCAAAACCAACCACATCAGCACCAGCTTCTTTAGCAGCATCAGCATTAGCACCTTGTGCGAATACAGCTACACGAACTGTTTTACCAGTACCGTTAGGTAATACTGTTGAGCTACGAACGACTTGATCAGATTTACGTGGGTCAACACCCAAGTTAATCGCAACATCAATTGATTCAACAAATTTAGCTGAAGCGTTATCTTTGATGAACGTTAATGCTTCATCAATGCCATATACTTTGCCTGCTTCCAATTTTGCACGGATAGCACGACTTCTTTTTCCGATAGCAGCCATTATTCAACACCCTCTGTGTTCAATCCCATACTACGAGCAGTACCAGCAATAGTTCTTACTGCTGCATCCATATCTGCTGCTGAAAGATCTGCCATTTTAGTAGTAGCAATTTCTTCAAGCTGAGCGCGGGTAACAGTACCAACTTTTTTAGTATTTGGTGTAGCACTACCACTTTGTAAACCAGCCGCTTTTAACAACAAAACTGCTGCAGGCGGTGTTTTAGTGATAAATGTAAAGCTCTTGTCGCTGTATACAGTGATAACAACAGGAATCGGTAAACCCGCTTCCATGCTTTGAGTTTTAGCATTAAATGCTTTACAAAACTCCATAATGTTAACACCGTGCTGACCTAGAGCAGGACCAACAGGTGGACTAGGGTTTGCTGCGCCAGCTTTCACTTGCAGCTTAATATAGGCTTGGATCTTCTTAGCCATTATTTACTCCTCAACGGGTTCAAACGCCTCACGGCTCCCCAACTAAAAAACTAGCGCCATAAACAACGCTAGACTTACTAACCTTTTGTGACTTGACTAAATTCAAGTTCAACTGGTGTTGAACGTCCAAAAATAAGCACTTCAACACGTAATTTACTTTTCTCGTAGTTAACTTCTTCTACCACACCGGTAAAGTCGTTAAATGGACCATCCGTAACTCGAACAACTTCACCAGGTTCAAATAGTACTTTTGGTCTTGGGCTTTCGACGCCTTCTTGAACACGTTGCAAGATTTTATTAGCTTCTGCTTCTGTAATAGGAGCTGGACGGTCACCCGAACCGCCGATAAATCTTAAAACACGTGGTAAGTCATTAACGACATGCCATGTTTCATCATCCATTTCCATATTAACTAATACATAGCCAGGAAAGAATTTACGTTCACTACGACGTTTTTGACCTTCACGCATTTCAACAACTTCTTCAGTTGGAACGAGAACATCACCAAATTTCTCTTCTAAGCCTAGGCGTTTAATAGCGTCTTCTAACGAACGTTTAACTTGTCCTTCATAACCAGAATAAGCTTGAATTACGTACCATTGTTTACTCATTATTCAAACCTTGTTTCTATACGGTAAGAGCGCGAACCGCCCAACCTAACAACGAATCAAATGCCCATAACATCAATGCAACAACAAACACCATCACAACAACGATAAGTGTTGTTTGAACTGTTTCTTGGCGCGTAGGCCAAACAACTTTACGGACTTCTACTTGGGTATCGCGGATGTATTTTAATAATGTTGCGCCAACAGTTGTTTTTGCAGCAATAAATAAAGCTACACCAACGGCCGCCAAGAGACCGAGCACTCGCAAAATAGTAGAATATTCTGCAAAGCTGTAAAACGAAACAGTCGCGGCTACCATGATGATAACTGCGACAATCAATTTGATATTATCTGCCATTATTTATTCGTTACTTAGTTAATCTATCTGAAAATAAAATGGCAGGCCAGGAGGGAATCGAACCCCCAACCTACGGTTTTGGAGACCGTCGCTCTGCCAATTGAGCTACTGGCCTAACATACTCTTTAAGCCGGTCGAGGACTCCAAAATTCCTCGACCGGTTTTTTCTTTTTCTATTCAGTAATTTTACTAACGACGCCAGCACCAACAGTACGGCCGCCTTCACGAATAGCAAAACGTAAACCTTCTTCCATCGCAATCGGTGCGATCAAAGTTACGTCCATTTTAATGTTGTCTCCAGGCATAACCATTTCAACACCTGCAGGTAATTCACAAGCACCAGTTACGTCTGTTGTACGGAAGTAGAATTGTGGACGGTAACCATTAAAGAATGGAGTATGACGA
>JBFIJJ010000036.1:0-16192 GCA_041600795.1 Methylophagaceae bacterium
AACGGCCTTTTTTCATCCATGCGGTATTACGTGGTGGAATTTGAGGCATGGCAACAAATGCTGCACCAGTATTACCCATATCCGCTAAACACACGGCATTCCATGTTGCTCTTGCATGTGCTGCTTTGCCTTCAATATCCGCTTTGATATTAGCCACTGCCGCCGCCGCCATGCTTTCTATCATATAGCCTGTTTTAGGTGCACCAACAGGTAATGGCGTTGCTTCTACCGGTGGAATAGCGATACACACACCAACACCATAGATATTGTTATATTTAGGATTACGTTGGAATTCATCGACTTTGATAAAACCACGAGGGTTAACTACTTCATCACCTAAGTTAGCGACACAATCAACGCCTTTAAAGGCGGGCAACATCATAGAATAGTGGAAAGGTAATTGATGCACTTTGATGGTTTCAGCATGGTCATCAACTTGTTCGACCAACATCTGATTTTGTTCAATTTTTTTAACTTTAGCGTTGGTGATCCATTTAATGTCATTTTGTCTAAATTCTGATTCTAACAGCCCTTTTGAATCACCGACACCACCTAAGCCGAGGTGACCAATATACGGTTCTGATGTCACAAATGTCATCGGTACTTTGTCACGAATTTTGGCTTTGCGCAGTGCATGATTCATGATCAATGCAAACTCATAGGCAGGGCCAAAACAGGATGCACCTTGCACAGCTCCAACTACAATTGGGCCGGGGTTTTTAACAAAGTCTTGCCATGCTTGATAGGCAGTTTGTGCATGGTCAATGGTACAGATCGATTCGGTAAAGCCTTGTGGGCCTAATCCTTCAACTTCATCAAATGCCAATTTAGGACCAGTGGCGACAATCAAATAATCGTAGTTAAGCACTGAATCATCACCCAGCACGACTTGGTTTTGTTCTGGCAAAATTTGGCTAACACCTGCTGATGAAAAATCGATGTTTTTTGCCTTGAGATACGTTTCAAGTTCAAAACTGGTTTGTTGTGGTTTACGCCAACCTACTGCTACCCATGGATTACTAGGTACAAAATGAAATAGTGGTGTATTAGAGATGACCGTAACGTGATGTGTTTGATCTAACAGAGCACGCATTTCATAGGCGGCTGGTAAGCCTCCAGTACTTGCACCCACTATAATGACATGTGCCATATCCGCCTCTTTAGATAACTTTTAAGTAACTGATACTAATACACTTAGTAACATATAGCTACAGCATTAGTCGTTCAATTAATGGATAGTATCTGAATCACTTACTGATATTATGTTTTCCGAAAAAATTTGAGCTACATCAATCTTGTCGAAATAATAATGTTCATTACAAAACTCACATGCAACCTCAATTTGTCCTTGTTCGTTGAGTAGTTGAGTGGCATCTTCTTGGCCTAACAAGTTTATCGTTTCAGCCACTCGTTCACGAGAACAATTACAAGCAAACGCTATCGCGCTCGGTTCAAATAAACGACATTTTTCTTCATGAAATAGTCGATGCAATAGTGTTCCTGCACCCAATGACAGTAATTCTTGTTTGGTAATGGTCGAAGCCAGATGACTAATGCGTGTCCAATGTTCTTGTTCTTCTGCTTTATTCTGTTGCTCACTTGGCAATTGCTGAATAAATAAACCAGCGATATGGTGTTGATCTGCAACTAGCCAGATTCGTGTTGCCAATTGCTCTGATTGTTGGAAGTAGGTTTCTAACGTTGTCGCAATCGACTCCTCCTCATGCAAAGACACTAAACCTTGATAAGGTTGTTTAGCACCTTCGACTTCAATCGTAATTGCCATTGTGCCGCCCGTCATCAAATCCGTTAATTTAGCGTTATCATCAATCTCGCTAGTTTCATCCCATTGTGCAAAGGCGCGTACGGTATTGTCACTGGTACATTCAACCATGGCTAATTTTACTGGGCCTTCTGACTTAATTTGCAGAACCACTCTGCCTTTGATTTTGACTGTTGCCGCCAATAATGCAACTGCGCCCATCATTTCACCTAATATAGTTTGAATTCTAATTGGGTAATCACGTCGACTAAGAACAGCTTGCCAACTTTCAGTTAAATGCAGCCATTCGCCGCGTACCGCAGCATTTTCGAAGATAAAACGCTGTAAATTATCAGATTGAAATGATGTGTTGTCAGTCATGTAAAAGTATCCAAAAAAAATGCCGAGCAGTTACCCTACTCGGCATTTTACAACATAAAGAACGCGTTATTACGCTATGTTTAATAACAATGCATTAAGGCGTTTAACGTAGCTTGCAGGGTCTTCTAATTGACCACCTTCAGCTAGTAATGCTTGGTCAAATAAGATAGATGACCAATCTTCAAAACGCGCATCATCTTGTTCATCTTTTAATCGAACAACCATAGGATGTTCTGGGTTCAATTCAAAGATAGGTTTGCTACCACCAACTTCTTGGCCTGCTGCCTTCAACATACGTTCAAGGTTGGCACTCATATCATGAGCATCCGCCACTAAACATGCTGGAGAATCAGTTAAGCGATGAGTAATGCGTACATCTTTAACACGATCACCTAAGCTTGTTTTAACGCGTTCAACCAAGTCTTGGAAGTTTTTATCAGTTTCTTCTTTTGCTTGTTTTTCTTGTTCGTCTTCAAGTTCGCCTAAATCTAAATCACCTTTAGCAACTGATTGAAGTTGTTTGCCATCAAACTCAGTTAATGAATTAGTTAGCCATTCATCAACACGGTCTGTTAATAACAATACTTCAATGCCTTTTTTCTTGAATACTTCCAAGTGTGGGCTATTTTTAGCAGCGGCAAAACTTTCAGCGGTAATGTAGTAGATTTTTTCTTGTTTCTCTTTCATGCGACCAACATAGTCTTCTAGAGAAACAGTTTGATCGGCTGTGCCTGATTCAGTTGAAGCAAAACGAATTAATTTCGCTAATGCATCTTTATTAGCATAATCTTCGCCTGGGCCTTCTTTGATAACTTGACCAAATTCTTTCCAGAATTGAGCATATTTTTCAGCATCATTCTTAGCCATTTTTGCTAATTCGCTTAGTACTTTCTTAACTGAAGCAGTGCGAATGCTGTCGATGGTTTTGCTACCTTGAAGGATTTCACGAGACACGTTCAACGGCAAATCATTAGTATCAATGACACCACGAATAAAACGTAGGTAACGCGGCATTAATTGATCAGCATCTTCCATAATGAAAACGCGTTTCACATAAAGTTTAAGGCCGTGCATACGATCGCGATCCCATAGATCAAATGGTGCTTTAGATGGGATATAAAGTAATGAGGTATATTCTGTTTTACCTTCTACTTTGTTGTGGCTCCACATCAAAGGATCTTGATAGTCGTGTGCAATTTGTTTGTAGAACTCTTGATATTGCTCGTCAGTGATTTCGCTCTTAGACAATGTCCAAAGCGCTGTTGCTTTATTGACTGTTTCTTCTTCTAAAACAACAGACTCATCAATTTTGCCTTCTTCGTTTGGTACAGGATCTTTTTTCATCACAATCGGCAAATTGATGTGATCTGAATATTTGGTAATACAGTTACGTAAACGCCAGCTGTTTAAAAACTCATCTTGGTCTTCACGTAGGTGTAATGTGATTTCAGTACCACGTGTTGGCTTATCAATTGTTTCAATCGTGAATTCGCCTTTGCCTTCCGAAGTCCATTCAACACCGTGTTCTGATGTTAAACCGGCACGGCGTGTTTTTAATGTCACTTTGTCAGCAACGATAAAGGCAGAATAAAAACCAACACCAAACTGACCGATAAGCTGTGAATCTTTAGCCTGATCGCCGGTCATTTTATCGAAGAATTTTTTTGTACCAGAATTCGCTATCGTACCGATATTTTCAATCACTTCTTGGCGGTTCATACCAATACCGTTATCAGTGATTGTGATTGTTTTTGCGTCTTTATCAAACTCTACACGGATCTTTAATTCCGCATCATTTTCATAAAGCGCATCATCAGAAAGTGCTTCAAAACGAAGTTTGTCAGATGCATCTGCCGCATTCGAAATTAATTCACGCATGAAAATTTCTTTGTTGCTATACAGCGAGTGGATCATCAGATCCAATAATTGTGAAACTTCTGTTTGAAAACCTAATGTTTCTTTATGTGCATCAATACCCATCGAAAAAATGTCTCCATCTTGCTAGTTAATGTATGTGTAACAGCGATATGGGGACAATCAGTTCAAAGTTCAAGTCTTCTTAATTTATTTTTTGAGTTATACTAGACAAATCAATTATTTAACAAACTATCAAGTTATCAAAATAGTTGCCGCTATATCTCTTATATCCTTATCTCTTTCTGGAGGCAGCCATGGATATTCAACCATTTGGTCAACACATCAGTACGCTAACTAAATCCGCAGATAAAAAAGTCGATGGTCCTTTTGGGCAAACCGTGTCGGACTTAGCTCATCAAAAAAACCAACTTAATGCAGCTATTTTGCAATCTAATGCTGACGTCAGTTTATCCGCAGGTAATGAGTCACTGTCACTGCTTTATAAAGCAGCAATAGAGGGTGTTAACGAAGCATTGAAAGACACCATAGGTGATAATGCTATTCAAGCCGCTTATGATTCTGGTCTTGATGTCAGCCCTGAGGCGACGGCTGATCGTATTGTGTCCCAAAGCACTGCTTTTTTCAGTGCCTATTCTGAACAACATCCCGAACTAAGTTTGGATGACGCCTTAGTGAAGTTCACTGACTTGATCAAAGGGGGTATCGATCAAGGATTTAGTGAAGCTCGTGGTATTTTGGATGGCCTACAAGTGCTTGAAGGTGATATTGCTAGTAATATCGATAAAACCTATGAACTTGTGCAAACAGGCTTAGCCGCTTTTATCGAGAACTATAATCAAGAAAAAAGCGACTCAACCACTACTACAGTTTGAACACGGCTCCAACTATAAACCGTTCTGCAAGCTAGAATGCTTCAGTGCGTCCATGTCTGGAATATCTTTTTGCACCTTCTAACTTACGTAAAATCACGTAAAAGATTGGTGTAAAGAATAAACCAAAGAAGGTTACACCCAACATTCCAGAGAATACGGCAACACCGATAGCATTTCGCATCTCAGAACCAGCACCAGTTGAAAATACCATCGGTACCACACCCATAATAAAGGCAAATGATGTCATCAGGATTGGACGTAACCGCATATGACTGGCTTTAATTGCTGCTTTAACGGTTGATAAGCCATCCATTTCAAGTTCGCGTGCAAACTCAACAATCAAAATAGCATTTTTACTGGCAAGCCCTGCTAATACAAATAAGCTAACCTGCGTGAAGACATTATTATCACCACCGGTATACCAGACGCCAAATACAGCAGCCAGTATTGATAATGGCACAATTGAGATAACCACTAATGGCAACACCAAACTTTCATATTGAGCAGCAAGTACGAGGAAAACCAAGAACAAACAAAGTGGAAAAATATAAACAATCGTATTACCACTTAAAATTTGCTGATAGGTTAAATCAGTCCATTCAAAGGTCATACCCGAAGGTAAGGTTCTTTCTAGAATAGCACTGATCGCATCCTGAGCTTGTCCACTTGAATAACCAGGTGCAGCATTACCATTGATATCTGCTGCCAAATAACCATTATAGTGAGCGGCACTTTCAGGCCCATAGCTTTCTTGCATGGAGAGAACACTACCAAGCGGTATCATTTCGCCACGGTTATTTCTAACTTTAAGATTCATCGCATCTTCGGGGCTCGATCTAAACTCACTCTCTGCCTGAGCTATGACCTGATAGGTACGACCAAACTGATTAAAATCATTAATATACAATGAGCCCAGATAGATTTGCATCGTATCAAAAATCTCTTTGATATTAAGTCCTAGCTGTTTCGCTTTGGTTCTGTCCAAATCAGCATATAACTGTGGCACATTAATTTTGAAGTTTGAATAAACACTCATTAATGCTGGATCTTGCCAAGCTTGCTGCTGAACACTTTCAACGACATTTGCCAATTGTTCATAACCAAGATCAGCACGATCTTCTATTTGTAATTTAAACCCACCTGTTGTTCCTAAACCTCGAACTGAAGGTGGTGGGAAAATAGCAATAAAGGCTTCTTCAATACCTGCAAATTTTTGCTGTAATTTACCAGCAATTGCCTGCGCCGATAATTCTGGTGATTTACGTTTATCAAATGAATCTAATGTAACAAACACGATCCCGGCACTGGCACTATTAGTGAAACCATTAACTGATAAACCAGGGAATTGGACTGCACTGACCACGCCTGGTTCAGCTAATGCAATTCGACCCATTTCTTCAATGACTTTTTTGGTACGATCCATTGTTGCACCATCGGGAAGTTGGGCAAAACTTACCAAATACTGTTTGTCTTGTCCCGGTACAAACCCACTTGGGATCTGATTAAAGCCAAATACTGTCCCAGCCATTAACACAGCATAAAAACAAAAAGCCAAAAACTTATGACCTAACATGCCCGAAACAGTAGATGAATACGCTGATGAACCACGTTTGAATATGACATTAAAAATTCGGAAGAACCAGCCAAACAAGAAATCAATCAGTTTAGTTAATCGATCTTTAGGCTGGTCATGCCCTCTCAATAATAAAGCTGCTAAAGCAGGACTTAATGTTAATGAGTTAAACGCTGAAATAACCGTTGAAATTGCGATAGTCAAAGCAAATTGTTGATAAAACTGACCAGTTAAACCACTTACAAATGCAATCGGTACAAACACAGCGACCAAGGTTAACGAGATCGCGATAATCGGCCCACTGACCTCTCTCATGGCTTTATAACTCGCCTCAAGAGGGCTCAAACCTTCACTAATATTTCGTTCAACATTTTCCACGACGACGATGGCATCATCAACCACGATACCAATCGCCAACACCAGTCCAAACAAAGACAATGTGTTAATCGAAAAACCAAAGGCCTGCATCAATGCAAAGGTACCAATGATTGATACTGGAACAGCCAGTAAAGGTATGATTGATGCGCGCCATGTTTGTAAAAACACCACAACAACCACAACCACTAACGCAAGCGCTTCTAATAGTGTTTTGATTACGGCACTAATTGAATCTCTAACAAATACAGTCGGATCATAAACAACGCGGTATTCAACACCTTTAGGGAATTGCTTAGAAACTTCAGCCATTGTTGCCCGCACATTGTCAGAAATATCAATGGCATTGGCTCCGGGAGAGGCGAAGATTGGAATAGCAACAGCTGGTTGGCTGTTAAGCATTGAACTCAAACTGTTTTCTGCTGCTGCCAGTTCAACTCTAGCAACGTCTTTTAGACGTGTGATTTCGCCGTTATCACCTGCACGAATAATAATATTTTCAAATTCTTCTGGGGATTCTAATCGTCCTTTAGCATTGATCGGCAATTGCACATCAATAGGACTTGTCATCGGTGCACCACCAATAATACCGGCAGCAACTTGTATATTCTGTTCACGAATGGCATTAACAACATCATTTGCAGTTAATAATCGCTCAGCTACTTTGTCAGGATTTAACCAAATTCGCATCGCATAGTCGCCTGAGCCAAACATACGAACTGTTCCGACACCCGGTACTTTAGCTAATTCATCTTTTACACGCATCAAACCATAGTTACGCAAATACAGCTCGTCATAGCTGTTATCTGGTGACACTAAATGCACGACCATTGTTAAGTCTGGCGAACTTTTTACGACAGTAACGCCTAATTGTCTGGTCACATCAGGAAGACGAGGTAAGGCTTGAGATACTCTGTTTTGAACCATTTGCTGAGCAAGGTCAACGTCAGTACCGATCTTAAATGTCGCTGTTAATGTCATACGACCGTCTGAAGTCGCTTGTGAGAACATATACAACATATTCTCAACACCACTAAGTTGTTCTTCCAAAGGCGTAGCTACTGTTTCAGCTATAACCTTGGGATTTGCTCCAGGATAGGATGCCGTAACAACAACCGATGGTGGTGCCACTTCTGGATATTCAGAAATAGGCAATTGAAACATCGATATTAAACCTGCGATAAGAATCAGCAGAGACAATACGCCAGCAAAAATTGGTCTATCGACAAAAAATTTAGAGATATTCATACATTTCCTTAATCGCAGAATGCGCTATACAGTCAATAAACTACTTGCTTTATGGTTTGGCAGTAGCTGAGGCTTCAACTACTTTTAGCGGTGAAGGATTAACCACAGTATTAGGTCGAATATGAGCGATACCATTTGTAATAACACGATCACCCACTTTCAAACCAGACAATACAACTCGCGAGTCCTCGTAGCTAATACCTAAGTTAACTTCGCGATAAACAGCTGTGTTTGTTTCATCAACAACATAAACGAACTTCTTATCTTGATTGGTGCCGACCGCTTTTTGAGGGATAAGTAATGCATCCATTTTAGAGGCAGAACCCAATCTAACATTGGCATACATACCAGGTGTCAACACGCCATCTGTATTATCAAAAATAGCTCTAGCTCGGATAGTGCCACTAGCTCTATCAAGCTGATTATCAAAGGAATGAATTTTTCCGTGATAAACCACGTCATCATCGCCAGCTAACGATAATTCAACAGGCATTGCTTTTGGATCATGCTCGGCACGGATTGCTTTAATGTAGGTACGTTCATCTACATTAAATTCTGCATAGAGTTTGTCATTAGCAACAATCGTGGCTAATACCGGTGCATTTGGTGTTGTCTCTACGATATTACCAACAGTTAACTCGGCACGACTAATTCTGCCATCAAAAGGCGCAGTAACAAATGAGTAATCTAAATCCAATTTAGTTTGAACTAGGGCACTTTCAGCTTCATGAATTGCAGCTGTTGCAACGTTATATTCATTCAGCGCTGCGTCATACACACTTTCAGACACCAACTTACTTGCAACTAATTTTTGCGATCTTTCTAGTTCGTCTTTGGCTAATTTGGCTCGTGATTGAGCTGAAGCAAGCTGAGCTTGCGACCGTTTGTATGCCGCTTCATATGGTCTCGGATCGATTACAAATAAGCGTTGGCCTTTCTTGACCATTTGACCATCTTGAAATAAAACCTGAGTAATCTCACCGCCTACTTGCGGCTTGATCTCAGCAATATCAACGGCAGATAACGTACCCGAAAAGGAAGTCCAAACCCGGATGGGCTGAGCTTTGATCTCAATTACCTCAACATTGGGCGGAGGCGGAGCTGTCATGTCTGCATAACTCGTCATTGCAACCAAGTTAGTTAATAAGAAAGTTAAGACCAAACTGCTGAAATGCGTTCTGTTTCTAATCACTGTAAATAAACTCATCGAATTACTGCCCTGTAGTTTGGATGCACTTGTCTTCTAGCTTGCAGCCAATTTTATTGATTAATAATAGCGACATCATACATACCGATCGGTATGTCAGTCAATTGTTATCGATGGTAAATACATTTTACAAACTATGTAAATAAAAATTAAAACTTAATCAAAAATACCGTATCAACATGATTTTTATTAAAAATAAAATTTCACACACAAAATGTATATTTATTTGCAAGACAAACCGATTGGTATCTATACTACAGTGATATTAATTTTAATAAGTGTGAAATATGTCGGTTGTAGATACGCGTCAACGTTTACTTGAAATAGCATTAGAGCTTATTTGGCAGAGCAATTACAGTAGTGTTGGTGTCAATGAAATTTGTTCTCAAGCAGGTGTCACAAAAGGCGCGTTTTATCATCATTTTGAATCTAAAGCGAGCTTATTCTATGAGGCAAGCACCTATTATTGGGATGTTATTAAGAAAGATCTCGATAATATATTTTCACCTATCAACAGCCCTTTAGAACAACTAGAGAACCTTATTGATTTTTTGTTTATTGCAAAATTCAATAATAATGACAACCACACACCTGGTTGTCCTTTTTTCAATGTTGGAGCTCAAATTGGTACTAACGACGATAAAGTGATTGCCGCTTTGCAAACGATGTCTCACAATGCAATGAAATACAACACGGCGCTAGTTAAAGCCTTGCAAGCAGGTAACTGTCTTGATCGACAAGACGAACCAGAGCAAATTGCTCGTTTACTCTATCAATATATCCATGGTGTAATGAGTCATGTCCGTATAAATGACAATTTGGAACAAGCAAAAAATGACTTACCTTCAGGCTTATATCGTTTATTGTCACTTAAACCAGAATTATGGTTTTCTACTAAACCGACATGGCAAGCGCCCGCCGCCAAATAGTTTCAATACCATCCCTAGTCAGCGCAACTGTTTATGAACAATAATCAATTACGCATTTTGACCTACAATACGCATAAAGGGTTTAGTGCAAATAACCGCAATTTCATTTTGCACAGGCTACGTGACGCATTACGTGATACCAATGCTGATGTTTTATTTCTGCAAGAAATGCAGGGCGAACATACCAAACACCAAAAAATACAGCTAGATTGGCCAAATTGCCCGCATTCTGAATTTATCGCAGAAGATATCTGGCCATACCATACCTATGGTCAAAATGCCGTTTACAGTAAAGGCCATCATGGCAACGCTATTTTGAGTAAGTTTCCTTTGACTCAATGTGAAAATATCAATGTATCGCCAGTAACGTGGGCAAGTCGGAGTTTGTTACATGCAGTGGTGACATTGCCTAATACAAATCAAGATATACATATTATCTGTATTCATTTCGGCTTGATTGGTTTCGAACGACGTCGCCAATTTGAACTGTTATCAAAACGTATTAACGAACACGTACCTATCGATTCCGCATTAATCGTTGCTGGCGACTTTAATGACTGGACAGAGCAATCTGAAAAGCGATTTTCTCAATATTTTGAACTTAAGGAAGCCTATCAGACCATTCATAACCGCTATGCTAGAACATGGCCGGCTTGGTTACCCATGCTAAAAATGGATAGGATCTTTTATCGCGGTTTGAACGTTACTGCTTGTGAACGACCAAGACATGGGCTCTGGCATCAATTGTCTGATCACGCGCCACTGTTAGCGACTTTTGAACTTTAAAACAGATATATTTTAGAAAGGTGTGTTAGATATTGATCAGTTGTGATCACGAATAAATACCCAATCATCACCTTTAGATTGTTCGGCACTAAAACGATACCCTTCACGATCAAACGCTTTAATCTTGTCTGCATCAGAAATCTGATTATCAATGATAAATCGACTCATCAGGCCTCGGGCTTTTTTTGCATAAAAGCTGATCATTTTATATTGACCATTTTTCCAATCTTTAAAAATTGGGGTAATAATTCGTGCACGCAATTTTTTAGCTTGTAAGGCTTTGAAATATTCATTGGAAGCAAGATTAATTAGGATCCCATCCGCCAATGCAGGTTCAGCTTCAATAGCATCTTTCAGCCGTTCACCCCAAAATTCATAGAGATCCTTACCACGCGGATTAGTTAGTTTTGTCCCCATTTCCAAGCGATAGGGTTGAATTAAATCCAGAGGTTTAAGCACGCCATATAAACCAGACAAAATCCTTAAATGCTGCTGAGCATAGTCAAAACCCTGCTGTTCTAATGTGTCCGCATCTAGGCCAGTATAAACATCACCTTTAAAAGCCAATACTGCTTGTTTAGCATTAGCTGAGTTAAACGGTATAGACCATGATTGAAATCTAGCCAAATTTAACCCAGCCAATTTGTCACTTAACTTCATCAATGAAGCAATATCATTTGCAGAAAATTGTTTTAATTGTTCAATTAATATGGCCGATTGCTCTAAATAGGCTGGTTGGCTTGCTGTTTTAATCACAGCAGGTGTTTCAAAATCTAGCGTTTTGGCCGGCGATATTACTAACAACATGTGTACTGATTTTCCTAACGATACTAATTTAGTGGTGTTTATTTACTATCTGTGTCTTTAGCTTCGGTAACGATCACGTCTACTTCTTCAACAACAATCTCGGTGTCATTAGACTCTGATTCATCTTGGACATCAGTTAATGCTTGTCCCCAAGGACTAAATGGAAATGGTTTTGCTTCTTGATTATAAGTAAGAAACATCACAATTTGACTAATATAATTTGAAAGATCTTTTGAAAATGGAGCAAGATTTTCGTTTGTTTTTCCAGTTACTAACGCAAAAACGGCTTGAATAACAACGACAACCCACATCACTATCATTACAAAATAGAGGATGAAACCAAATAGCAGCATATACGCTACACGCATCCATTGATTTACATTGCTTAAATTACCTTTTATTTCTTGCGTTTCCATAATGCGAGTTCCTTAGAAAAAAGTCATGCTTACTTTAGCATTTCACCCTCGTTTGAGCTAACTATTTTATTTGTTAGTAGTGGAGCTTAATCTGCTTTTATGGGAAACTTCACATCTCATTAACATATTAATAAGCCTAGAAATAACATGATTAAGCAATGCAAACTCATTATCACAAATATCGATAAGCTAAATGAATGGGTAGGCCGACTTGCTTCATGGTTTGTATTAGCTCTAGTTTTTCTTATTTGTTATGACGTTATGATGCGTTATGTTTTCCAGCAAGGTTCAATAGCTTTACAAGAATTAGAATGGCATTTATTTGCGTTAATATTTTTACTTGGTTCAGCTTACACCCTAAAGCATGACGGCCATGTTCGGGTTGATATCTTGTTTAAAAGTCGGTTTGTCTCAGAAAGACAACGAGCATTCATAAACCTAATTGGTACTGTATTACTGCTCATGCCTTTTTGTATATTAATTTTAGTCACGGCTTGGCCGTTTGTTGAAAATGCCTTTTATTACAATGAAGGCTCGCCTGATCCCGGTGGTCTGCCCTATCGTTTTATTTTAAAAGGAAGCATTCTCGTAGCATTTAGCCTGCTAATTTTGCAAGGCATTGCTGAGTTTATCCGGAATATGTTGATTCTTACCTTGCCTACGGAGTCAAACTAATGGAAATGTGGGCATTAGTCATGTTTGCTGTCCTGTTTGTATTATTACTGGCAGGCTATCCGGTTGCGTTTACACTCGGTGCCGTCGCGTTTGGATTTGGTAGTGTTTTCCTAGGGCTAGATTTCTTCGATTTATTACCGCTACGGATATGGGGAATCATGACCAACTTTACTTTGTTGGCTGTCCCCTTGTTTGTGTTTATGGGTGTTATCTTAGAAAAATCAGGCATTGCCGAAGCCTTACTTGATACGATGGGACGTCTGTTTGGACGCGTCCGTGGTGGCCTTGCAATATCGGTTGTAGTCGTTGGTGCATTATTAGCAGCAACCACTGGTGTAGTTGGTGCTTCAGTTGTCACTATGGCTGTGATTGCATTACCCTCAATGCTCAAACGTAATTATAGTCCGGCCTTGGCTGGCGGCACGATTGCCGCTTCAGGCACACTTGGACAAATCATCCCTCCTAGTATTATTTTGATTTTATTAGGTGACGTAATCGGCGTTCCAGTTGGTCAATTATTTATTGGTGCAATAGTGCCTGGCACCATGTTAGTTATTGCCTATATCTTATATATCGCCTTCGTTGCATGGAAAAATCCAACTGCTGCTCCGGCCATAGTTGCTGATCCAGACAATGATGAACACCTAGGTCTAACCGTAATTAAAAGCATGTTGCCACCATTGTTGTTAATGCTAGCCGTGTTGGGTTCGATCTTCTTCGGTATCGCTTCACCGACCGAATCTGCTGCCGTGGGTGCATTAGGTGCTCTTGTACTAGCTGCATTACATCGCAAATTAGATCGCACTAATTTACAAGATGCATTAAGCCAAACGACACGTTTAACCAGTATGGTGTTCTTGATTCTAATTGGTGCGACTGCTTTCGGTTTAGTCTTTGTAGGTATGGGTGGCAGCCAAGTAATCTTCGATATTTTCAATACACTGCCCGGTGGAAAATGGACCTTTATCATCCTAAGTATGTTGCTAATATTTGTATTAGGCTTCTTCTTAGACTTTATTGAGATTTGTTTTATCGTTGTACCAATCATTGCACCTGTTGCCATTCATATGGGTCTTGATCCCTTATGGTTTGCATTGCTGATAGCACTGAACTTACAGACGTCTTTCTTAACGCCACCTTTTGGGTTTTCACTTTTTTATCTAAAAGCAAGTGCGCCAATGCTTACCTTGCAATCAATTTACCGGGGTATCGTACCCTTTATAATTATTCAGATCGTGGTATTAGCACTTTTAATTAGCTTTCCATCCGTTGCGTTATGGTTACCAGCTTTTATGCAATAAGCTTAGCTCTGACAACTCAGATGTCTAATTAGAACAGTGACCAAATTACATTTTTAATGGTGTTTATTGATAGCTATAAAGCAATATGCCGCAATTAGATAAATACATACTGCCAGCGTAATCAATACAGTAAAGCCATACTGCATTGCGATAAGAGTGGCAAGAATTGCACTAATGACGGAGGAACAACCGTTAATTCCCCAGGCTAGAGGTATAAATTCAGGCATGATTTGACCCAATTTTATCAGCCCCATAGGAAATGGCATTCCCATAAAAAAGCCCAGTGGAAATATCAACAAAATAGATCCTACATAGCGACTTATATCGCTCATCGACAAAAGGCCTGTAGCTATCAAATCGAAGTTCAAACTATAGCCAAAGCTTAAGACTAAAATCATCATGATTGGCAGCACAATAATATACGGATGTTTGTCTACAGTGAGTTGTGAGGAGAAATGGCTACCCAAACCAGCAGAAATCAGGAATGTACTTATTACCGTGGTGATGGCATAAAGTGGATGATACAAAATTAAGGTAAATTTCTGGATAAAACCAATTTCGATAAACAGAAATGCTATTCCCAAACAAAAAAAATACGCGGCAACCTGATGAGTATCATGGCGCTTGGTATCAATGCCTAATCTAGTTTTCCATAACCAAAAAGGTAATAGGAGCAACAGACAGCTGGCAATAATCGCTTGAATCAAGGCCGCTATCAATAATAAATAACCACTTTCTAATAAAAATAGACTGCCGCCAGTTGCTAATGACACAAGCTCAGGCAGTGTACGCCATTTAAAAAATTGGAAAAAATAGGGTCGATCATCTGTCGCAGGCTCAATATTAAATTTATACGCATCGATGAAGGCTTGAGGCGACTCTCCTAGTAAGGCCTGAGCAGCCTGATAGAAATAAGGCTGCTGCAGGATATTAAACCGGTTAACTTCTTGCTCAGATATGCTGGGGTAATAAACCAGATCAAAATTACGATCGTTACAAAATTGCTTTAATTGCTTGATTTCTTCGGAGCTGATAACACCATTTTTGACAATAAGCGTGTCGGTTTGCCAGCTACGTATTATCAGAATTTGTTGTTTAGGATCTACATCCTTATTTTGCTTTAAAACATTCACCACCATCGCCAGTAATTTAGGCATATCGCGTGCGGGTAATTTTAACCATCGTGTCAGACTCAAATAGCCGTTTTCATTTAGATGTTGAAAATACTGTTTGATAGCTTGCTCGGTGTACAAATAATTTTCGGCCATAGAATATAATCCAGCAGCCGAAGTACCAAATGTGTCCATTAAAGAAATGGATAGTAAATCATAGCTTTTATCACTAGTTACGACATACCCTCGCGCCTCAGCATTATGAAGTGTGACTTTGGGATTCGAGTAGATATGACCAGCAAAGTCCGCATACTGTGTTTTTACCAGATCACTTATTTGAGGATTCAATTCAACTGCATCAATATGATTGACTTGGTGGTAAAGCGCTTGTAAAACATCACTACCGGTACCCGATCCAAGAATCAATATATCTGACAATGACTTTAAGTGATAAGGCAATGCTGACGTTGTTTGATCTAAATAACCGACACTAGCGAGATCACCATCAAACGCAGAAATGGCAGTCATATTATCGGCATCCGTAAATACAGCCAGTTGTTCAGGTAGTTCTTGATCAGCTCTTATACTCAATCCAGGCGCATGTCGTAATGGCATAGCCGCACTCTCAACAACTGTTATTAAACCCAGAGGACTCGAATAGTGATCAACAATTTTTGTGGCGGGAAGAGTCAGTAACTGATTCTGACTTTTATATTGAGAGATAAGCAAACTATCTGGACTTGGCAATAATAGTGTAGAGCCAACCGCTGCTATCAGAATCAAACTATTCCATTTTAATTTGTGGTTCAACAGGTCGATAACAACAATCACTGCCGCCAACACCGCCATCCACGACAATCCTATTAAGAT
>JBFIJJ010000037.1:0-16187 GCA_041600795.1 Methylophagaceae bacterium
ATTTGGTCCAACCATCCCTTGACCATAAGTACCATGGCAACGAGCACACCAGTTACGGTATAGTTTGAATCCATTATAACTACTCGCATCAAGCTCTTTGCCATTGCTAACAGTATATGGTTGTTCATCGGCATAACTTGGAAGTGCAGTTGCCCCTAAAAGTAGACCTAAAACACCTGTTAACATGATTGATTTTTTGGTTAATTTCATTAGTACTTCTCTCAATTAGTAAATTAATAGTGGTGACGCTATACGGATATAAAACTCACGTTTACAGGAATGATTTACCTAGATGACGTTCGTATGTTTGAGACCTCTATCGGCAACGATTATACGATTCTGAAATAAGCCTAATATGTGTTATTTCACACACTAATGCGAGCAAAAACCCAATTTTGATACGCTATTCTTTTATCAATTTTATTGATGCTAATGGGCGTGTTGGGTGTTGCCAAGGGTATAAAGCGTCTAGGTGTTTTGACGTTTTTGAAAAAAAATGAAGAAATGGAGCATAAATCAATCAAGTCGAACACCATAAAACGTGCACATGACATTTGCTTGGATCATAAAATACCAGATATTGAATCTTCTTTAGAGGATATACACTGTCCAAAAAGCGGCATTGCAGTAGTATCGACCCTTAAATTTCCACTGAATATGATGATGGACCAAACTGAACAACAGTTTTTAAACGAACTTGATAAAAAAACTCTGGAACTCAGCTGAAAAGCTGCGCTCAACCCTAGATGCCTCGCAATATAAACATGCTGTTTTAGGTCTGCTATTTTTAAAGTATGTGTCCGATTCGTTCAAACTGCGCCAAGCTCAACTGATTGCTCAATTTAACAATCCTGATCATGACTACTATTTAGACCCTGCAGATTTTGGTGGCGCTGATTCAGCAGACTATGCCGACGAACTCAACATCCTAGATGAGGGGATGCAGAGTAATTAGAGCTAAATAGCTGTCAAAATCTAAGTTAAGACGTGATAACATGAGTATGTATGTAGGACATACTTATAGTAAAACTAGCAAAAGGAGGTAAGTCATGAAATTGAATAGCTTAAATTTTGCGTTTGCAGCCAGTTTAACAACCGCCATTATCTGGATAATTTGCAGTTTATTAGTGTTCTCTTTACCACAAATGACAATGATGATGTCTGGTGACATGATACATATGGATACACAGAATATGATGTGGTCATTAACATTATCAGGGTTCTTTACAGGACTGATTGTTTGGTCTGTCACTTTCGGGGTGACTGCTTGGATTTTTGCCGTTATCTATAACAGACTGTTAGGTGGCGATGAATAATGACGGCATCTAAAAACGGGTATGTAGGTAGAGGATGATCGGATAGCCTTAAACTACAGAGGACTGGAGTTTTGGTTATGCTCACGACAATGCTATGACAGATTCAAGCAGATGCGTAACATCAGTGCTCTCAAGCATGGAAATGCTGCCAAGCAACGTGGTGAAACGATTGAGAAGCAACTAACATTTCGATTTGATCTGCCACTACACAGGATAGGGCTGTAGCAAAACTGAGTAGTTTAATGGGCGTGAATGCAAAGACTAATGGCACTAGTTCACAGTTAACTGTGTAAGTGACCGATGCTCTCTCGCCAAGTCAGATGTTCATAAAGGCCAATCCAGTAATAACCAAAGCTTGCTGCGAATAGAAGTTCTTCAATGGGAATACCGGCAATAAAGAGTCCGCTGAGCACATCAAGGTTCCAAACGTGCTCAATATAGCCTGGAGCCATCAGCTCGAGGCCAGAAATGAACACGGCATAGTAAATCAAAAATAGTACGCTACCCCAAAAGCTTTTTACTGCCAAATCAGGGCGGCAAAGACTATTAGCGATACCACCCGATATCATCGCCAAAATCGCAGGATAAATAGGATTTGAAATGAAGACCCAAAGGAGGGGGAAAATGATAAATGGTGTCGTGATGGCTAACAGATGATGTTTATGCAGTGGATTCGAACGCTCTTTTAAGGACATGGCTTGCAGAGCCTGACCGGTCAAAATATTGTATAAAACAGCAGCGATACCACCAATGCCGAAGCAAAAAATAAAACTCTCAATGTCAAATCCAGTCGAGATGGCCAGATTAAACAAGCTCGGAGGATGCCAATATTCAGGTACAAAAAGCGGCTCTGTTAGACCAAATAGCATTGTGAGTAAACTTGCCTTGAGCATGACATCACGATAGTTTGGCGCTAGAACATAGACGATGCACCAAGGAATCAAAAAAGTGAGTGACCAAATCAGCCACACATAATGTTCATCCACTCCAAAGTACTTCCTATATATAAAGAAGATAGACTAACAGTTACAACATAAAAAATGGTAAATATTGACGAGTGGCTATTGAGGGTATAGCCTCAAATAAAAGCCAAGAAAAGCTAGATAAACAATATCAAAAGTTCACTCAGGAGACAACAAGTGAAGATGAATGAGAGAAAAACATCATTCTGGAAGACTCCTGCTGGTTTTGCAGCGCTAGGCCTGATAGCTGCAGTGAGTTATTTTCTTTTAGTCGAACACCGTCAACACGTCTGGCAGCTCCTGCCTTATTTTATACTTCTAGCCTGTCCTTTTATGCATATATTTATGCATGGATGTCATGGCTCCCATAATGAACAGCCTGATGTTAAGTCAGAGCAGGACGCTTACCAGCGAGGTCTTGAGGATGGCCGTAAAGAGCATGAGCATCATCATTAATAGTTTGATGAAAGCCATTAAGGAGAATAGATATGTATGGTGAATCAGCTTATGGCCTTTGGACACTGGTATTTATCAATTCAGCGATATTTATATTTTTTGCTTTTAGTTTTACCAAGCCAAAGACCAAGACGGACTGGCGAAGTTTAGGTGCATTTTCAGCATTCATTGTTGCACTATTTACCGAAATGTATGGGTTTCCTCTGACAATTTACTTTTTATCAGGCTGGTTGGCAGAAAAGTTTCCCGGTGTAGATTTCATGTCACATGAAAATGGACATTTATTGCATACGATACTGGGTTTTGAAGGTAACCCGCATTTTGACCCACTGCATATAGCAAGCAATGTCATCATTATTCTCGGTTTCTTTTTACTGGCTTCTGCCTGGAGCGTACTGCACGATGCCCAACAAAACAGGCAACTAGCAACAACCAGCTGGTACGCAAGAGTGCGTCATCCACAGTACATCGCTTTTATCATGATTATGTTTGGCTTTTTGTTGCAATGGCCAACAATTCCTACTTTGGTAATGTTTCCAATTCTGGTCACTGTCTATATCCGGTTAGCTAAGCGAGAAGAGCACATGGCGCTTGATGAGTTTGGAGATGAATACCAACATTACATGGAGACTACACCCGCATGGATTCCAAAATTCTAGATTGAAGACGATTAAGACTTATCTGCCATCTTGGATCATAAACCGTCTACTAATTTATAAACTTATCAGTAAAAAGAAAACGAAAGAAGAAGCTGAGAGTTATATTTTTCCTGATTGGGAACCTAACGAAATCTGGTCATCATTCATTACCAGATGTGAAGTCGAGCTTCTCTAAATGATAGGGTCTGGCTCTGAATGTCCTTATCCAGAGCTCGGCTAATAACTCACAGTTTCAGATCGCTTAGGCTTGGGTGATCATCCGGTCTTCTTCCAAGGGGCCAATGAAATAAGCGTTCTGACTCTTTGATAGGTAAGTCATTAATACAAGCAAAACGTCGCTGCATAAGCCCTTCATCATTAAACTCCCAGTTCTCATTACCATAAGAGCGGTACCAGTTACCGCTATCATCATGCCATTCATAGGCAAAACGAACTGCGATACGGTTCTGTTCAAAAGCCCACAGTTCTTTAATTAGTCGATAATCAAGCTCTCTAGCCCATTTACTCTTAAGGAAGACTTTTACTTCCTCACGGCCTCTGGGGAATTCTGCTCGATTTCGCCAGATCGTGTCCTCTGTGTAAACTTGCGATACACGCTCAGGATCTCGACTATTCCATGCATCTTCTGCAAGCCTGATCTTCTTAATCGCTGAATCTTCATCGAAGGGGGGAAGAGGTGGTTTAATTTCAGTTGTCATTGTTTACTCATTATTTAGTGTTATTCAGAAATTCCAGGCATTGCCAGGTAACTAGGTAGTGATTCAAACCTTGTCTTCCATACCTGAATATGTTCATACGGCTTCATATCAATATGACCTTCGTGTGCAAGTGCAAGATAGGGATATATGGCTATGTCAGCTATAGAGGGTTTATTACCTACCAGCCACATCTGCTCTGAAAGGTGACTATCAATAATTCTCAGCACTTTATTACTAGTGTCTGTGGCTTGTTTAATATCAATAGAACGCCCGAATTTATAATGCACGCGAAGCCGTGCAGGGCCGTTTTGAATTTCATTGGCTGCAGTGGATAACCACGCAATGATTTCAGCTAACTCATCAGTAGTCTTAGGCCACCATTGTTCGTCACCGTATTTTTTTGCGAGGTAAACCAATATCGCCTGACTGTCTCTGATTATCGTACCGTTGTCATCTAGGGCAGGCGCTTGTCCAAATGGGTTAACCTTTGAATATACGTCACTGGATTGTTCAGATGCACCTATATCCAAATCGTATTTCTCGGACTCAATTCCCAAAAAGCTCAACATTAACCGAACTTTGTGGCAGTTACCTGATAAAGCTATGTTGTATAAGATCATGGTGACTCATCTCTCTTGATTAAATTTTTTCGGTATCTTTTAGATTACCTATCAGTCTCAGCTTTTAATCCACTATAGACTATGTGTATTGCTCTGCTTTTTAAATTCTGTAAGCTGTTTGTCAACTTCATCTTGAGTATAACGAGGCGTGATGTATTTGGAGCAGTTCCAGTCCATTGCCTCTATGGTTATGATCATGCCTCGCTCAACAGATGCACGAAAGTCTGACACTTCAAGACGTGCAATTTGTTCAGGGTCATCATGTTCATTGATGACTTTCACACGTCCCCAAATTTTAAGTCTTCGGCGCTCTCCATAACTCATCAAAAACAGGCAAACCCTGTTATTACCTAGCAAGTTTCCAACAGTTAGATATTGACGATTGCCGCTGAAGTCAGCAAAACCGAGCGTGTTCTTACCCAATATTTTGAGAAAGCCTTTAGGTCCACCTCGATGCTGTATATAGGGCCAACCGTCTTCATTTGTCGTGGCCATATAGAAGCTGTCTCGCTCTTCGATAAACTGTCTGGCTGACTCGTCAATAACGATTGGACCTGTTTCACCGTGTTCAAGTGACTGATAGCTATTTCTACTTCCCATTTCCGTCTGTATTTGTTTTACATTTGGTGTGAAGCCTATTTTTGCAAATGCTCTAGCCATCGTTTACTCCTCAAGAGATATGCCCGACGGGTAGCCGGGCATTTTGTTATTTTATGCAGCCTGACTCAGTTCAACTTTAGGAAAGTCGATTTCTACACGACTGGCTTTGCTTAAAATATTTGTGAGTAGGTTGATCCCTGTGTGAGTAATGATTTCCACAATATCAGCATCACTGAAACCAGCATCGCGTAACTCTTGAACCTCTGCTGTAGTAACATCACCTAGGTGTTCTACCAGCGAGCGAGCAAACTTAACGGCAACGGCGGCCTTTGCATCTTGACTGTCACCATTACGGTTACTGTTGATTTCATCTGTATTGAGGCCAGTCTTACGACCAATCGCTGTGTGTGCTGATAAGCAGTACGCACATTCATTTCTCTGAGCCAGTGTTAATGCAATTCGTTCACGTGTCGCTGCATCCAAAGAGCCATTACTCGCGATATGGTGAAAGCCCAGAAATGCCTTCAGCGCATCTGGCGAGTTTGCAAAAACTCTGAGGAAGTTAGGCACAATACCCAAGTTTGATTTGATAGCTGCAAACAGTTCAGCCTGTTCGTTGTTAGCAACATTGTCTGTTACAGTTAAGATTCTGCTCATGTCTTGTTCTCCTAATAATAAATAAAACTGGCATTTATGTATCCAGTGAGAACATTATTAGGTATTGTCTAAAATAAAATAATACGTTAAATAGTTAATTAACTATTTCTGATAATGGAATAATTAATGGACAGATTACACTTAATGACTGTATATGTTGCTGTCGTCGATAATGACGGATTTGCAAGTGCTGCACGAAAATTACATCTTAGCCCTCCGGCAGTTAGTCGCGCCGTTTCTGAACTTGAAATACGTCTAGGCGTAAAACTTCTTCAACGTACTACAAGACATCTGCAGATTACTGAAGCAGGACAGCGATATTACAAAGATGCAAAGAATATCTTGGCCCTGTCCCAGGAAGCTGATGATGCCGTAAGAGGAGAAAATGCTGCTCCTAGTGGCTTAGCTAGAATTACGGCTTCAGTATTATTTGGCCGACTTTATGTAATGGATGGAATCATTGGGTACTTGAAACAATATCCAGATATGCAAGTCGATGCAATCTTTGTCGATAGGGTTGTTAATATGCTTGAAGAAGCGATAGATGTTGCTGTAAGAATTGGTGAACTTCAGGATTCCACCTATAAGGCGATTAAGGTTGGACAGGTTAGACGGGTATTATGTGCTTCGACTCAATATCTACAAGAATATGGATACCCTAAAAAACCTGAAGATCTAACAGAACACAGGATTATTTTAGCTCGAGGATTAAATCCAACCAACGAAATGAAGTTCACTAAAAATGGGAAGAGTACCAGTGTAAGAGTATCACCATTTTTGACTGTTAGTGACAATCATTCTGCAGAGAAAGCCGTTATTTCAGGATTAGGAATAACTAGGGTGCTTTCGTATCAGATCGCTGAAAGCTTAGGAAACGGTTCTCTGAAAATCATACTTAGTAATTATGAACCAGCCCCCGTTCCAGTCAACGTTGTTCACAGGGAAGGGCGTTACTCGTCTACAAGAACGAAGTCATTAATAGATTGGATGGTTGACTATCTACGGAAACAAACTTCATTGAACTGATGAACAGATCGAAAAAGTGATGTAGTCATTGCTCAATACCTAATGTATATACTGGTGATTGGACATTGAATTACTGTTTATTACGAGACTAAGTTGTGGCTGGAAGACTTTAAGCCGTGGCGTTCACTGATCGCGACTCACCTATAAAAATTCAATAGCAAGAACCGGCGTTAACTTGAGCGTAGTCTTTGTTATTATGGATTGCAATTAAACAAGGTCTAAATTATGACATTGAAAAAGTCCATAATTGAACAACGCTGGCAAGAAGTTATCAACAGAGATAAGTCTGCGGATGGCAAGTTTGTTTACGCAGTGAAAACAACAGGCATTTTTTGCTTACCATCATGCCCATCTAGGATGGCGAATCGAGAAAATGTGGTTTTCTTCGACACGGCTGAACACGCAATTAAAGCAGGTTTTCGACCATGCAAACGATGTAAGCCTACACAGACCAATAGTCAAATTAAACACCTCGATAAAATCAACAAGGCTTGTCAGTTGATTCAAGCCAACGACACAGCACTGGGTCTCAATGAGTTGGCTAAAAATGTTGGATTGAGTCCATATCACTTTCATCGTTTATTCAAAGAAGTCTTGGGTCTTACCCCAAAAGCATATGCTTCTGCGTTACAAGCTCAAAAATTACGTAATGCACTGACTAATAAAGAGAAAATCACTGATGCCATCTATGATGCTGGCTTCGGGTCAGATAGCAGATTTTATGAGAAGTCCGACAAAATTCTGGGTATGCATGCAAAAACTTATAAAAAGGGTGGCAAGGATAGGGTAATCTATTTCGCACTTGGCCGATGTTCATTCGGCGACATACTGGTCGCACAAAGTGAAAAAGGCGTTTGTGCCATCTATCTTGGAGACGATCCCCAAACACTAGTACAGCAGCTTCAGGATCAATTTGCTAATGCAAAACTAATTGGTGCGGATGAAAGATTCGAGAGAGTTGTTGCGAGTGTAGTCGGTTTTATTGAAAACCCATTACAGAGCATTGAACTTCCTCTTGATATTAAAGGCACGGCGTTTCAACAGCAGGTTTGGAAAGTACTACGGGATATTCCACCTGGCCAAACTATTAGCTACAGTGAGCTTGCAGCCAGAATCGGCCACCCCAGAGCGACACGAGCTGTGGCGAGTGCATGTGCAGCAAACAAGCTAGCTGTAATAATCCCATGCCATCGAGTCGTTAGAACTGATGGTTCTCTATCAGGCTATCGATGGGGAGTTGATAGAAAAGAACTATTAATACATCATGAGGAAAATCTCATAAATTAAAATAGTCCTATATAGAATTTTCAGACTGGTCAGAATTTAAAAAGTAACGAGGATTCACAAGCAATTCAATCTCAGATTTTAAATTTCGAATAAACAGGCAACCTGTATAAATCATCAACACTAAAATCTCAGTCTGTTGTCTGTTTGTCTCAAATCTCA
The DNA here is from genome assembly GCA_041600795.1 of Methylophagaceae bacterium. Taxonomy (GTDB): domain Bacteria; phylum Pseudomonadota; class Gammaproteobacteria; order Nitrosococcales; family Methylophagaceae. The sequence continues at coordinate 8,441 of JBFIJJ010000037.1, forward strand.
ATCTAATTTTCATTTAACGGCCAGAAGCATCATTTTTGGATCCATTTACACATACACATTGGTTCGTATAATGAACCTGCTTATGTAACTAAGCCCTTAAATAGAAAAAGCCCCTTACGGGGCTTTTTTGCATAAGCTGGTATTATGCGAGCTTTATTTAATAATCCCTACGTCCTTCTACCGCATCCAAAACTTCTGCATATAGGTCTAGATACATTTTTCTAAAATTCTCTTTCTCTTTGTACATTTCTTCTCTATCGCCAATATGGTTTGCAATTTCCATTGCAACTCTTTCTTTACAGCCTGAATCAAATTTCAGTTTTTCAGCCATGGTAAAACGTCCTCATTGTTGATTTATAATGTGCTGCTGCACAATAACCTATATGAGGTTAAGTGTCTAAGATTACAAGTCTTTTTTAATTTTAAGCCTGTTTGTTCGATCGATCTGCTTTTGATCGATTGAACCAATAGGCCAACAAGCGAAGCGCGTTAGTTTTAGAAGCGGCGGAGGGGCGTAGTCCCCGAAGCAACTGAGCCGCTTCTTTTGTGGAGAGTCCACATACTATAACCAGTGGACTCTTGTCCAAATGTTGGACTTTTCCTTAAATTTTATTGACCATCATCGAATACTTCATCTGGTAGATCACTGATACGTTTAACCAATATTGCCAAGTTGTTAAACCTGAGAACACAGCTCATGCATGTGCTGTGTGAGGTTCATAATGTAAGACGATTTAACGGTGACAAATTAAAAGCTGAAGTATCGTTGATTGTTGAAGAACCCGACATGATTATCCGGTTACGTTTATATGATGCTCATGATAAACAAGGTGTGATTTCAATATTTGAAAAGTACAAGGGTAAACAGATAAAAGTCCCGTTAGATTTAGATTTGTACCAGGGCAAGATTAATTACAGTTTGTCTTATGGTAGTTCGCCAACCGTCCTCTAAATAACAACAAAACCACCACGCGAAACGCGAGAGCTCGCAGCTTGCGCGAGGTGGTTTGTTGCATACTAGATAGTTCGCATAATATATATTATGTTAAATTGAGCAATAAGTTTATTCATCTAATAAGAATGTATGTACTTACATATAAAAATGCATGCACTACTCTAATTTTAAATTCTGATACATATTTGGCTGTGATTACCTACAGAATTTAAAATCTGAATAGTCTGTTTTTACTATTTAAATGATGAGTGTTTTAACGATGTTGCACTGGGACGATTATCGTTTGCCATTCAGCCTGAACATCGTTATGCAGTTCGGTCAGATCAGCATGATGTTCATGATCTGGAAATAACGTTAATAGAATTTCCATTGCGACGATAATGTAATTTGCACTGGTCATAAGTAAGTTCGACATATTTCCAGTTTCTTGACCAAAGGCTGTTAGGCCAATTATTTCGTCATAGTCTTTATGAAATATCAGATCTGTTTCAAGTGAATGGATCGATGAATGTACAGTTTCTGTTAATAATGGATATGTAGTTCGATAATCATTCAGCATGCCTGCCATATCGGCTTTGATATAGGCTTTAAAGTCTTCTCGTTCGACATTGTCAGCACTGGCAATAATCTTGTCTAAGTCATCAAGTTCATCTTGGGTATAGGTTGCTGTTATTTTTTGTTGTTTTCTAATACGAATTAATAAATTTAAACGTTGCTCACTATCTCCCATGATTAGCGATTCAAATAGTTCGTTATTTTCATGAAATGCTACCAAGTCAAACAAGGTGTCCATCATGCATCTCAGCATGATTTCAACTTGATGTATCATGCCTCGCTCAGCCATTATTATCAGCGCTTGGTAATGTGACAGCATCCTTTGATAATACAGTGTCATATAGATTTCTTTTCTGTCATCAGGATGGATAACGGCTTTATGCAATAAGGTTTGGGCAAGTTTATTTAGGTTTTTACAGACCTTGTAATAGCCAGAAGATATCACCTGTTGAGCCAACTGATTTGATGTAGATTCATCCGATAAAAAGCCAATGTCTTTAAATTTGGATTTTGTTTCAGTGTTCATGATGGTTCTCCCCTCTTTTATTATTGTTATAGTTTGTTTCCGCGGTTAACTGCAGCTACAGAATAGGTTTCGGTCTCCATAAACATTATCTATTCGACCAATTGGTGGCCAATATTTATCTTCATGTTGTTGCACATTAGGAAAGAAAGCCTGTTCTTTGCTGTAAGGTAATGTCCATTCATCCAATAATAGTTGGTGGGTATGTGGTGCATTTTTTAATGGATTATTTATTGGACTAACCTTGCCGGCTTCTATGTCGGCAATTTCATGACGAATGGCAATTAATGCATTACAAAACCGATCAATTTCTGCTTTATCTTCACTTTCTGTTGGTTCAATCATCAATGTTTCGGCTACTGGAAACGACACTGTTGGCGCATGAAAACCATAATCAATCAATCGCTTAGAGATGTCTTCTACAGTGATATCTAGATTATCTTTAAATGCTCTACAGTCGATAATGCACTCATGTGCAACCCAACCGTTTTTACCGGTATATAAAATTGGGTAATGTGGTTGTAGCGTGTGGGCGATGTAGTTGGCATTTAATATTGCATTGAGTGTGGCTTGTTTTAACCCCACTGCCCCCATCATGGCGATGTATGCCCAAGAGATCGTTAGAATGCTAGCTGAACCCCAAGGTGCTGACGCAACTGTGCCAATCGTACCCTCCTCACCTTTATGGGGATTTACACCATGAATAACGGGATGATCTGGTAAATAAGGAGCAAGATGTTTGCCTACCCCGATTGGACCGACCCCAGGACCACCGCCACCATGAGGAATACAAAATGTTTTGTGTAAGTTGATATGAGCAACATCAGCACCGATCTTGCCGGGACGGCTTAAGCCTACTAAGGCATTAAAATTAGCACCATCGAGGTAAACCTGACCACCATGTTGATGAATGATGTCACAGATAGTTCGAAATGATTCTTCATATACGCCATGAGTAGAGGGATAGGTAATCATCAGTGCTGCTAATGTGTCGTGATATTTGGCAACTTTATCTTCTAGATCGCGGATACTGACATTGCCATTGTCATCACAGGCTAATACGACAACCTTATAACCAGCGAGCACTGCACTGGCAGGATTGGTGCCATGCGCTGAGGCAGGAATTAAACAGATATTACGTTTAAAGTCACCTCTAACACTATGATATTTCTTGATAACTAGCAGTCCAGCATATTCGCCTTGCGAACCAGCATTAGGTTGTAATGAAAAGGCATCAAAGCCGGTTAAATCACATAACATTTCTTCTAGTTCATAGAATAATTGTTGATAGCCCAATGTTTGATACAGTGGTGCAAAAGGATGAATTCCGTTGAATTCATGATATGAAATAGCCTGCATTTCAGTTGCAGAGTTAAGTTTCATGGTGCATGAACCTAATGGAATCATACTGCGATCAAGAGCAATATCTTTTCTGGCGAGTCGACGCATATAACGCATCATTTCAGTTTCAGAATGATATTGTTCAAATAGCGGATGTTGCAGAATGGCATCAGTACGAAATAATCGTTCTGGAATACATTCAGGCAGTGATTGTTCAAGTTCGTTAATATCAGGCAGATCATCATTCACACCTGCAAAAACGCGCCATATCTTTCTTATCGTTTGGCGATTAGTGGTTTCATCTAATGAAATTCCGACAGTGTCATTATCGATACGTCGAAAATTAAGCGCCACCTCTTCTGCTTGATTGGCAATGTTTTTAGCTCGGCTTGGCACGTGAACGACAAAGGTATCAAAATACTGTTTTGTTACGACCTCATAACCCAGCTGTTGTAGCCCTATTGCTAATATCTGACTGTAACGGTGGACTCGATTTGCGATTAGTTTCAGGCCTTCAGGTCCATGGTAGATAGCATAAAAGCCAGCAATAACAGCTAATAACACTTGTGAAGTACAAATATTACTAGTCGCTTTATCTCGTCGAATATGCTGCTCTCGTGTTTGTAATGCCATTCGATACGCGATATGACCATGATTATCTTTAGATACGCCGATGATACGACCAGGAATAGAACGTTTAAACTCATCTTTGGTTGCAAAAAAGGCGGCATGTGGTCCACCATAACCCATAGGAACGCCAAAGCGTTGTGAGTTTCCAACAACAATATCTACACCAAACGCTGCTGGTGATTTGAGTATGACCAGACTAAGCAAATCAGCAGCAACAATCATCAATGCTGATTGTTGATGGGTTAATTCGGTGATCTGAGTGAGATCATGAATCTCGCCTTTTGATCCTGGATATTGCACTAACACTGCAAATACAGCATGGTCGTTCAATTGGGTGTAAGGATCACCGACCACACATTCAAACCCAAGTGAATCAGCACGAGTTTGAACCACGGCTATTGTTTGGGGATGACAATCATGATCGATGAAGATGGTATTGGCTTTGGTTTTTGCTACTCGTTTTGCCATTGCCATGGCTTCGGCTGCAGCAGTGCCCTCATCCAATAATGAGGCATTAGCTATTTCCATGCCGGTAAGATCAATGATCATTTGTTGAAATGTTAATAAGGCTTCAAGTCGACCCTGACTGACTTCAGCCTGATACGGTGTATAGGCGGTATACCAGCCGGGATTTTCTAATACATTTCGTTTTATAACTGCGGGCATTACGGTGTCGTAATAGCCCATTCCAATTAATGATGTATAAACTTTGTTACGGTTACGTATTTTACGTAGATGTTTAATCACTGCCCGTTCGCTGATCGTGTCAGTCAATTTCAACGGTTGCTGTTCCAGAATGTTCTCAGGAATAGCTTTTTCAATAATATCTTCGAGCTTATTGAGTTTAAGCTCTGCCAGAATTTGAGCGATTTGTGTCTGATTGCTGCCAATATGACGATTAATAAAGTTACCAGGCATTTCAAGTTGTTTTAATGGTATGCGTGGTAAAGTCATGGCTATATCCTGTGATAACGATGTTTTATAAAAGGTAACGCAGTTTTATGCAGCGTGATGGTTCGGTTTCTAACCTGTGCATAAAATTTGTCATCGGTGTTGTTATTATTTATTAATGCCAATGCAATCGGTCGTTGTAGACTGGGTGAAAAGCTGCCACTGGTGATAATACCCACAGGATTATTATTTATATCAACAATTGTGGTGTTTTCTCTCACTGGTATTTTGCCGTCAATTAAGACACCAATTTTTTGTTTGTTGGTTCCTTGTTCTAATTGATTATGGATTTTTTCTGCACCTAGATAGTTAGTGCGATTATGTATTAGCCAAGCTAAACCAGAATCTAATGGTGTCAGTGTTTCATTAAGTTCATGACCATATAAACTTAAGCCAGCCTCAAGCCTTAGTGTATCTCTTGCACCTAAACCAATAGGCATAACAGCATCAAATGACAATAGTAATTGAGCCAGTGAGGGGGCATCAGCGTTGGCGACTGAAATTTCGAAACCATCTTCGCCGGTATAACCACATCGACTAACAATACAGTCAATACCGTTGATTTGAGTTTGCACAGCCTGCATAAAGGTTAACTTAGATGCCGGTTCGGACAGGTGTCGCATGACGTCTATTGCTACCGGACCTTGCAAGGCAAACAAGGCATAATCTGTCAGTGGCTGTAACTGACACGATTCAGGCAGAAAGGCATTAAGATGCTGATAGTCTTTATCTTTACAGGCGGCATTGACGATCAGCATAAATTTGGATGCTAGTCGGGTAATGATGATGTCATCAATCACCCCGCCATTCGCATTGGTCAGCACGGTATAAAGTTGTTTATTAATATCAAGTTTAGATACGTTGGCGGGAGTAAGTTTTTCTAATTCTGTTGCAACATCATCGCCAGAAATAACACATTGACCCATATGTGAAATGTCAAAAAATCCGGCAAGCGTTAGACAATGTAAATGCTCTTTTATAATGCCCGACGAATAGTGCACTGGCATGTCATATCCAGCAAAGGGAACCATTCTTGCCCCTAATTCAATATGTAAATCATAAAGTGCTGTTTTTAGGTTATTCATCGCACCGACTCATATATTGATTGGCAGAAAGCATGCGTTTTGCTAGCCATAAAATAACTCCCTAATCAACAATGGCTAGACTTTACTGTAACGAATTTAGCCGCGCTTGAATAGCTGTTTTTAGTACTGTTTTTTCTCATAAATATTATCCTTGACAGAGTAAGAGGAATGGGAATAACGTGTAGGTGACAACCTTTTTTATTAAGGAGGTGCGTCATGAGTTGGAGAAATGTTGACAATGAACAAACCTATACCGATGAGGAAATTGAGGCACGTTTAAAAACAGAGCTGCCCCATTGGTATCTGGAAAATGGTTGGATTCGACGTAAATACAAAACCAGTAGTTGGAAAAGTACCTTAATGGTAGTAGCAACTGTTGGTCATCTGGCTGAAGCAGCCTTTCATCATCCTGATATGAGTTTATCCTATGCTTTTGTGATCGTGAAACTGACAAATCACGCTGCAAAAGGAATTACCAATAAAGATTTTGAATTAGCTAAAAAAATCGAAGAAGTCATTATGTGGCAACCGGGCTTAGAAGATGGTGCACTCGAAGGCACGCCAGATGATCCTAGGTTTAAATACATCAAATACGACTGACCCCGATTATCTGAAGCCTTGGGGTTCTAATATCATCATAGGAGGTATCACAATGAACGATGACACCTTTAATATGGAAACCAGAAAATTTCTGAAAAAAGTTGGAATTACATCTCAACGAGAAATTGAGCATGCTGTTCTTAAGGCGATCGAAAATAGTGAATTAAATGGGACTGAAACATTGAGGGTTCGTATGACACTGAGCGTCCCTGCATTATCAATTGATCACCAAATTTCAGGCGAAATAGCCTTGGAATAGTAATAAAGTTGGCCTGAGAAGTTATAGTCAAAGGAGAGTGATCATGACTGAGTCATTTTTTGATAAAAATGCTGTTATTGCGGTATTAAATGAGATCTTAGAGACTGAATTAGCGGGTGTGGTTCGTTATTGCCATTATTCATTAATGATTTTTGGTTATGGGCGAATCCCCATTGTGTCATGGATGCGTAGTCAAGCTGATGAGTCATTAGTACATGCCCATGAGGCAGGTGAATTAATCACGTATCTTGAACATCATCCATCGTTGGGAATTGGCCCACTTCTTGAGACACATAAACATGATATCGGTGACATTTTGCGTGAGTCATTGGAGCATGAGTTGGTAGCATTATCTGCATATAACAAACTATTAAGCCTAGTCGAAGGCAAACATGTGCTGCTAGAAGAATATGCACGACGATTAATTGCCCAAGAAGAAATGCATGTAGGTGAAGTACGTAAGATGCTGAGAAAACCGGGGGAATAATGGAAATTAGTCCACAACGTAATGTCTTTGGCGAAAAATTAGAATTGTGTAGTGACAATCCACTAACAGGTTTTTTTCGCGATGGCTGTTGTAACACGTCAGATCAAGACTTTGGCTCTCATACCGTGTGTATTGAGGTAACTCAAACTTTTCTTGAATACTCGCGTTTTAAAGGTAATGACTTATCGACGCCGATGCCAGAATATGGATTCCCAGGATTGAAGCCCGGTAATAGGTGGTGTTTATGTGCTCAACGTTGGCTTGAGGCCTATCATCAAAATATGGCTCCTAACGTATTTTTAAGAAGAACACATCAAAAAGCCACTGATATCATTCCCTTAGAATTATTAAAAACGTACGC
>JBFIJJ010000038.1:0-16180 GCA_041600795.1 Methylophagaceae bacterium
AGATCGCGGCTGCTGGAGAAGAGCAAACACAAGGCATCGAGCAGGTAAATAAGGCTGTTACTCAAATGGATGAAATGACGCAGCAAAATGCAGCCTTAGTTGAACAAGCGGCTGCTGCGGGTGAGTCATTAGATGAACAAGGCAAGTATTTAGAACACCTAATGGCGTTCTTTAATATAGGTGAACAGCCGAGTACTATGTCTGATGTTAAGACGGCCAGTAAGACTAACGAAGTCATAAAACCTAATTCACCATTACCGATTAAACACGCGGCAAGGCCATCGGCAGCTGAAGCTGATGATGAATGGGATGAGTTTTAAATTGAAAAAACTAAGCTAGGCGCATTCCGATGTTACAACCGCGTGAATTTGCGATGTCAGATGGTAATTTTGATCGGATACGCCAGTTTGTATCGCAACATACTGGAATTGTATTATCAGACGTCAAGAAAGATATGGTCTATGGTCGTTTATCAAAGCGAGTTAGAACGGGACGATATAACAATTTCGATGCATTTTGTAATGCACTTGATGCGGGCGATCAAGAAGAACAGGAATTTTTGATCAATGCGATCACAACCAATCTAACGTCATTTTTCCGAGAAAGTTATCATTTCGAATTTTTAGCCAAAACGATTATTCCAGAACTGATTAAAACTAATAATTCGAGTAGAAGGATTCGTATTTGGTCGGCTGGATGTTCAACCGGTGAAGAAGCCTACAGCATAGCAATGACGCTTAAAGAATCGATATCAGACATTGAACAATGGGATGTTAAAATATTAGCCACGGATCTTGATGCCAATGTCATCGCTCATGCTAAAGCGGGTATCTATAGGACTGACCGTGTTACCGAACTTGCTCATGGACAAATCAAACGTTGGTTCAAACAAGGACGAGGGGTCAACGCAAATCATGTAAAAGTGCGTCAAGAGTTACAAGATTTAATTATATTTAAACGACTAAACTTGCTGCATGATTGGCCTATGAAAGGCACATTCGATGTCATATTTTGTCGTAATGTTGTTATTTATTTTGATAAAGAAACACAACGAATACTGTTTGATCGTTATGCAGATATATTAAAGCCTGATGGACATTTATTTATTGGACATTCAGAAAGTTTATTTAAGGTCACAACCCGGTTTGATAATCTGGGCAAGACTATTTATAGAAAGAATAGTTAATGAATAAATACTTCTTTCAACCAATCTGTTTAACGGAATTTGAACACATAAATCGCTATTGGGATGAAGCACATGGGACGTGGGTAGCAAAGATATTACCGGGTGAATATTATGTAACAACGCAAGCAAATGAAGTGGTGGCGACTACATTAGGTTCCTGTGTCTCAGCATGTATTCGCGATAAAGTTTTAGGTATAGGTGGTATGAATCATTTTATGCTTCCAATCAAAGCCGAACACGCAAGCGATACTTGGATGGATTCTGCGACGCGCTATGGTAGCTATGCTATGGAGCATTTGATCAATCACATTTTAAAAAATGGTGGTAATCGCAAAAACTTAGAAGTGAAGTTGGCTGGTGGTGGCAAAGTCATTGCCAACATGTCTGACGTTGGTGCTAGAAATATTGAATTTGTGCTTGAGTACCTTCGGATAGAAGGAATAACAGTCGCAGCACAAGATTTAGGTGATATTTACCCACGTAAAGTAATGTATTACCCCGCTTCTGGACGATTACGGGTCAAACGGCTGCGTACATTACATAATGAAACAGTATTTGAACGTGAACAAGCCTATCAACGTGAATTGGATATTCAACCGGATTCCGGTGAAATTGAACTGTTTTAGCTTGTTTGTACTAGCATTCTTAGCGCGAGTGACAAAGCCTTGAAGTTGATCGTCGACACGATATACTGGAGTCACAATATTTAGGTTTAAGTGTGCTGACTGTATGGCAAAAATAAAGGTGCTGGTGATTGATGATTCAGCGTTAGTCAGAAGATTATTGAGCGAGCTCCTTAACTCGGATCCTGATATTGACGTAGTCGGTACGGCCATTGATGCTTATCAAGCACGGGAAAAAATCAAGAAGCTAAACCCGGATGTGTTGACACTTGATGTTGAAATGCCTCATATGAATGGTGTGACGTTTCTAAAAAATCTTATGCGGCTTCACCCACTACCGGTTGTCATGGTTTCAACCTTAACTGAAGCAGGGGCCCAAGTGACCTTAGATGCACTTGAGCTTGGTGCCGTAGACTTTGTTAGTAAACCCAAAATGGATTTGTCCAATAGCATCAATGACTATGCACAAGAAATCATTAAGAAAGTAAAAACAGCAGCAACCGTTAATGTTGATACCTTAGTTTCAGCAAAGACGGTTTCTAAAACCTTAGATGTACCAGCTAAATTATCAGCTGATGTTATCTTGCCTCGGGCAGATCCAAGCGATAGCATCTTTTTGAACAAAATCACGGAAAAAATCATTGCGATTGGTGCCTCAACTGGTGGTACAGAAGCGATAAAAGAAATATTGCAGGCATTACCGATAGATTGCCCTGCAATTGTTATTACGCAACACATTCCGGCAGCGTTTAGTCAAGCCTTTGCTTTACGCTTAGATAGTGTCTGTGCATTGAGTGTATGCCAAGCTGAGGATGGCCAACTCATTTTGCCGGGCCATGCATATTTAGCGCCCGGCGATAAACATTTAATTGTTCGACGGAGTGGCGAGCAATTTTATTGTGAACTGAATGATGGCCCATTGGTGAATAGACATAAGCCTTCGGTTGATGTGTTATTTCGGTCGATGGCTCAAAATGTCGGCGCTAATGCGATCGGCATTATGTTAACAGGCATGGGTGATGATGGCGCTCAAGGTATGTTGGAAATGAAAGACGCTGGCGCCTTCAATTTTGTACAAGATGAAAAATCTAGTGTGGTATGGGGTATGCCAGGACAAGCAGTAAAAGTTGGGGCTGCAACGCTCCAAGTACCATTGTCACAAGTGGCTAATATTTTATTAGATGAGATCGCTAAGTAATCAGCCTCCATAGTTTTACAATTTTCTAGTTTCGATGCAGTGCCTTAGCATGCCTATATATTTAGCGGTTTAGCTAGCTGTACATGATTATTATTCAAAAAAGACACTTTGCTTGGCATATTGATTGCTAAGTTATCTTCAAAACATGAACATCATAGTGATGGCATTGTGGAGAAGAAATGAATCAACCAATCTTAATCAATACAAATAATGTGCAAGTGAGTGCTAAACCTGCTGCAACAACGAGTTCTCATGCGGATAAAACCCAAGCAGGGCAGGCATTTTCGAGCGAATTGGATAAACATATTGAAAAGCCAAAGGTGACCTCATCTAAAGCGGATCCAGATGTCAAAAAATCTGATACAGACATAGAGAAAGACAATGTCAAAAACACCAAATCTGAACAGTCAGCTGATAAAGACGGCAATAGCTTGCCGGAAAACAATACTGTTGCCGAACACACCGATCAAACTAGTACTAAACAAAACGATAATGCTGATGTTGATGTTGATGTTGATGTTGATGATACATCGATTGCAGTGCTGGAATTAGATGAATCAACACCAAGTGATAGTGACGATTCTGATGTAAATGTAACCGAGACTAATGTCGAAGTTCTGGATGACAATGCACCGCAAGATGTTATTCCACAAGGTTTAATTCAAACTGAAGCACTCCATGCGGTGGTTCATGATATTAAACAGACTGTAGTAGAGCAAAAGCAAGTCAGTGAGGAAGCACAACAGAAATCAACTATTGGTAAGCTTGTTTCCGATACTGTCAAAAATATGACTAAACCGAATAATCCTGACGCCGCTTCAGCTCAAAGTGATTTAGTTGAAGAGGTAGTTCAAACAAAAGTAGCCACCACCCAATCAACAATAGAAAAAGAAACGTCACCAAAACTAAGGCCAGATATTTTACAGGCACTTTCATTGCGAGCAGCTGACAATAAAGAACTTGCCTTGGGTACAGGTGAAAATGCGAAGACAGAGGCCATTATTGATAAAAGTGTCGCGAGCCTTAAAAGTAATAATGGTCAATTACAGGTGCCAGAATTGCTAGAACGGATCGCATCTAAAACCGCTACGACACAATCGAATACTGGTAGTGATAAATCTTCAATGGGTGTGTTTTTTACTTCTGCAAATCAAACTGCTTTGTCTGGCACTGCAAACGTAAAAACTGATGGGCCCGTATTAGATATTCAACCTTCCTTACAGAGTGCTGCTTGGAATCGAGTGATGACTAGTCGTGTCTTGTGGATGGCTCGTGAAGGTGTCCAACAAGCCTCATTAAAGCTTAATCCTGCTAATTTGGGTCCGGTAGAAGTTCGATTGAACATGCATCATGATCAAGCTAATGTTACTTTTATCGCGCAAAGTGCTGTTACGCGTGATGCATTAGAGCAAGCGATTCCACGATTAAAAGAAAGTTTTGCTCAAAATGGACTTGAGCTAACAAATGCCGATGTATCCCAGCAATCATTTGGTCAATCAGGTGAACAGAATCAGGAAGAAGCGGGATTAAATTCAGGAACTACACATCATAATTTATCGCAAGGTAATGATAACAATAGCGATCAAGAACAAAAAATAGTGGATAATGAGAGTGATATTGAGCTAGGTTTAAGCATTTATGCTTAATGCATTTCTAGTGTTATAAAAAGTAAATGGGGCAGAAAATGTTTAAATTAGAAAATTACTCCTTGAGAAAACGCATGTATATCGTTGCGGGATTGGGTATCTTCGGTCAAATTATTCTGGCGGCGTTATATTTTTATATGACGATGCAAGACATGGCACCGGAAGACCAACTTAAGATAACAAGTGTTTTTGTTGTGATTGGCAGCGTTATCCTGATGATTATGGCTCACCTAATAGGGCGTTTTGGTGAAACTAGAGCGAATACCTTAGTGGGCGCTATTCAAAATATCAAAAAGGGTGATTTAACACAGAAAATTGGTATCGCAGGTAAAAGTGATTTTAGCTGGATGGCATACGAGTTAGATAGTGCGCGTAAAAACGTGTCTAATTTAGTACATACACTTATCGGTGGTGTCGCTCAAATGGAAGCTGCGACAAAAAATATGGCTGCAATTAGTAAGGAAACAGTTGATGGTGTTTTAATGCAACAATCGGAAACAAGTCAGGTTGCAACAGCAATGAATGAAATGGCCGCATCGGTTCAAGAAGTGGCTAGAACTGCAACAAGTACTGCTGAGGCTGCTCGTAATGCTGATAGCGAAGCACAAGCAGGTAAACGTGTTGTAACGGAAGCGATGGATGCGATTGATTCGTTAGCTAGTGAAGTCGAAAAAGCTGCTGAAACCTTGAATAATCTTGAATCTGATATTGGTAATATCGGAGCTATTGTCGATGTAATCCGTGGTATTACAGAACAAACTAATTTATTAGCATTAAATGCTGCAATAGAAGCTGCTCGAGCAGGTGAGCATGGACGTGGTTTTGCTGTTGTTGCCGACGAAGTTCGTACACTAGCGGCTAGAACTCAATCTTCTACCCATGAAATTGAAGAAATGATTGGTCGATTACAAAGTGGTGCCCATGCTGCTGTAAAAGTGATGAATGAAGGTCGTGAAAGTGCTAAAACAAGCGTTGAAAAAGCATCAAGTGCAGGTGTTGCGTTGGATACCATTACAGCAATGATTTCTAAAATGGATGAAATGAGCGCTGCGATATCAAGCGCTGCCAATGAGCAATCTGCTGTTGCAGAAGATATTAACCGAGGTATTGTTAATATTAGCCAAATTGCGGAACATACTGCTGAAGGTGCTAGAGAAACATCAAGTGCAGTTGATACAATGTCTTCACTATCAGCACAACTCCAAGAAGCAGCATCTAAATTTAAAGTTTAAAACTAACTTTAAGCTTTCCCCAAAACAAAAAAGCCCACAAGATGTGGGCTTTTTTGTTTAACAACAGTTTTTAGATTTCTAATCTACTTTTATTTCATAAAGCGAAGTAGTGCTACTAACTTCATTGCTGATTAATAACCAGCCTGTATTAGCATCTTTGGCAATAAATTTTAGGCCCTCTGGTGCAAGGTCTCCAAATGGTTTTAGATCAATATAGCCTGCAGGCTTAGGGTGATAAGGCGACGTTAGTTTATAAATGAAAATACCTGATGCTCTTTCTAAACCAATAAATACATAGTCGTCATCAGCTAAGTGACCAACTGTGATTGACTCAGGTTCTGGTCCTTTATCATCGCTACGGTTATCAACCCAAACATCAGTGCCGTTGTTCTGGTATTGGGCAAGAAACTCTTCAAACTGTGAGCCACTATCAAATACTAACTTACCATTAGCATTCCATACTGAGAAAGAGCGTGCTCCAAATGAATAAATTTGATCAATATCGCCGTCTTCATCACTGTCACCATTTGCAGTGGTTGTTTTAAGACGACCTAAATTTGATTTTTCTTGGAGTGTTTCAGCATCTGGGTATTGTTTTGGATCCAAAACTAAGTCTTCAACACGAGTTTCTTCACTATAGCCAGCATAATCCCTTGAATCGCCTTCGTTTGCTGTTAAAAGAAATGTTGCACTACCGCGCTGATAGCTTGTAATTGCATCAGGCATGTACATACCTAATGTTGGCCATGATTGCATATGAATCCCACCATCTTTATCACTGGCGTCAAATCCATTTTTAGCTTGTGTATGCTTTTTATAACCTAAGCCAGTTATATCGGTAATGGTTGCAGAGGCAATATCCAATTTAGCAATCGCATTATTTTCTTGCAGCGTGATCCATGCTGTTTTTGAATCTTCAGATACTGTGATGAATTCTGGTTCTAAATCTTGTGGAACAGATGCATTAGGACCAAAAATGCGAACATCTTTTAGTTTTGTATCGCTGAAAGCGTGAAAATTAGCTGTTTGTGGGAGCCAAGACGAGGTGTTGATAATTGTTACTGAACCTTCTGGATCATTCGTATAAGCATCATTAGGTTCACCCTCATTAGCAACTAAAATAAACTTACCATCAGGGGTAAATGTTAGCATGTCAGGTAACGCGCCGGCTACAATTGTTCGAATATGATTTCCATCAGTATCAAAAATTACAACACTACCATTGTTTTGTTTATTGTTTGCTTCTACAGCAACAGCAACAAGACCATTTGCTACGGCAACACTATTTGGACTGCCGCCATAAATACTTAAATCAATATTAGTAAATTCTTCAAATTTATTATCGTTATTGACTTGGAGAATACGAAGTGCATTGCCTTTAGAATTTGTAATGAATACTCGTGAGCTTAGAGCATCAAATGCTGAAATTTCTGCACATTCTTCACCTTCAGCACTAGTAGGGCAAACAGTTTCAGCATAGCTAGATAGGTGGGTTATAGATAATTCTGCCGCGATAGTGGGAACTGAAATACTGGCACTTACTGCCAATGCAATCAGTGATTTTGAGAAAACTTTCATAATAACTTCCTAGTAATTGAATGGGGGGTTTAGGAAGTTTTACAAAATTAGATGACAAGCAGATGACATTGACCGACTAACTAATGAGCTTATTTAGCCGGTCAACGCTAATTTTAATTTATTTCTTTCTCAATTGAGGCTAGTGCTGCCATTGGATTGTCTGCTGCAGTAATTGGTCGACCAATTACTAAGTAGCTACTGCCCGCATCCAATGCTTGTTTTGGCGTCATAGTCCGATGTTGATCGCCTTGCTGACTTGATGCTGGGCGAATACCTGGGGTTACTAACTGGAAGTCTGGACCGTGCTGTATACGAAGGAGTGGCGCTTCTTGAGCAGAACAGACAACGCCATCTAAACCACTTTGTTCTGCTAAATTAGCAAGTCGAACTACTGTTTCAGGGATAGAGCCATGTAAACCAATTTGATTGAAGGTTTGTTGGTCCATGCTTGTTAATAGGGTGACGCCAATCAAAAGTGGACGATCAGCTTGATTACCAATGGCATCACGTGCTGCTTCCATCATTGCTCTGCCGCCTAGCGTATGTACATTCATCATCCATACGCCTAAATCAGCAGCGGCAGCACAGGCTTTGGCAACGGTATTGGGTATATCGTGATATTTTAAATCTAAGAAAACATCAAAGCCCTGTTTAACCAAAGACTCAACTACTGCGGGACCTGAACGCGTAAACAGTTCTTTACCTACTTTTAATTTGCAACGCTGTGGGTCGAGTTGTTCCGCAAGTGATAATGCGGCATTGGCCGTTGGATAATCTAGAGCAACGATGATTTTTGAATCAGACATTGGGTGTTTCCATCTAATATTAATGTCATGATCCTACCTTAAGTCGTCGAAATATGCGTTAGTTTCAGCTCTATTATGCTGAAAGTGGTATTCTTTGCCGGCATTTTTTAGGAAGTTATGATGGATTTTGATGTTTTAGCACAAGATGGTTTGGCGCGTCGTGGCCAACTTACATTTCCCAGAGGTACTGTTCAAACACCTGCTTTTATGCCGGTAGGCACCTATGGTTCAGTCAAGGCGATGACGCCTGAAGAAGTGACCGCAACCGGTGCCGAGATTGTTTTGGGAAATACCTTTCATCTCATGTTACGTCCGGGAACGGAGATCATTAAACAACATGGTGATTTGCATGATTTTATGCGCTGGCAAGGGCCTATCTTAACGGACTCAGGCGGCTTTCAAGTTTTTAGCCTTGGAGACTTAAGAAAAATAACGGAACAAGGTGTGCATTTTAGATCGCCAATCAATGGCAGTAAGGTGTTCTTAGGTCCAGAAGAGTCAATGGCAGTTCAACGTGATCTAGGCAGTGACATTGTTATGATTTTCGATGAATGTACGCCTTATCCGGCAGATGTCGTCACCGCAGAAAAATCGATGCAATTATCATTACGTTGGGCTAAACGTAGTAAAGAGGCTCATGGTGATAATCCTTCGGCTTTGTTTGGTATTGTGCAGGGTGGTATGCATGAACATTTACGTGATATTTCATTACAAGGATTAGTTGAAATTGGATTTGATGGTTATGCAATTGGCGGTTTATCTGTTGGTGAACCCAAAGAAGATATGATTCGCATACTTGATCATTTAGCGCCACGCCTTCCTCAAGATAAACCACATTATTTGATGGGTGTTGGCCGACCAGAAGATTTAGTAGAAGCAGTGAGTCGTGGCATTGATATGTTCGATTGTGTGATGCCAACCAGAAATGCACGCAACGGCCATTTATTTGTGCATCATGGTGTTGTTAAAATTCGCAATAGTCGTTTCAAGAATGATACCGGACCATTAGACCCCTTGTGTGATTGTTATACTTGTCAGAATTACAGTCGCGCCTATCTGCATCATTTAGATCGAACTGGTGAAATGTTAGGACCACGGCTTAATACCATTCATAATCTGCACTATTATCAGACCTTAATGTCAGGCTTACGAGCGGCTATCGCAGCAGGAACTTTAACGAACTTTATTAATGATTTTTACAGCTTACGTGCGGTTGATAGCTAAGCAATCATGACGTTAGTGTGTGCCTGTGGCATAATCGCATTCTTTTTTAATCAATGAGTATTGAGACATGATCGACTTTTTAATTTCTCCTGCCTATGCTGCGGGTGAAGCAGCTGCAACTCCTGGTCTTATGGACTTTGCATTTCCAGTTGTTTTGTTAGTGTTGTTTTACTTTATGTTAATTCGTCCACAATCTAAAAAAGCAAAAGAACACCGTGCGATGCAAGAAAGCTTATCTAAGGGCGATGAGATTGTTACTGATGGCGGTTTGATGGGCAAGATTGTTAGCATTAACGAAAATGCAATTTCGGTGCAACTTGCAGAAAATATCGAAGTTAAAGTGCGCCGCGAATCAATCAATTCAGTTTTGCCAAAAGGCACATTGAAAAAGCTATAACAGTTGAACATGTTAGGTGTAGCTATTTAACAAACGTGTGTTATAGCGATTAGGATATCCAGAAATGAATCATTATCCCATGTGGAAAAATTTGTTAATCATCGCAATTATTGTGATTGGTGCCGTGTTTGCATTGCCGAATCTGTTTGAAGACGATCCTGCAGTTCAAGTATCTGCCAGTAGAAATGCCAAAGTAGACTTGGCATTGATGGCTGACGTTGAAAAAGCCTTGCAAGCTCAGTCAATCAGTTATAAACGTGCCGAGCTTGATAATGGCCGACTATTAGTTAGATTTGCCGATGGCGAAACTCAGTTAAAAGCAAAAGACGTGTTATCAACGTCATTGGCTGATAATTATATTGTTGCTTTGAATTTGGCTCCGACAACGCCTACATGGCTGAGTATATTAGGTGCAAAACCTATGAACTTAGGCTTAGATTTACGCGGCGGTGTTCATTTCTTGATGGAAGTCGATATGGATGCGGCAGTTGGCCTAGCTCTAAATGGCTATGCTAGTGACTTTAGAACACTGTTGCGAGATGAGAAAATTCGTTACAAGAGCATAGTCATTGACTCAGGTAAGGTAAAACTGGATTTTAGAACTGCAGATGATCGTGACCAAGCTCAAGCTAAAATGGCAAGTGAATACAATCAATTGCAGTTGGAAGCAATTGAGGACAATGGCACGCCATCTTTAAATGCAACGTTGACTAAAGTTGCTCTGCGTGAAACTCAAACCCTAGCCTTACAACAAAATATTATTACCTTGCGTAATCGTATTAACGAGCTGGGTGTTGCTGAACCAACCGTACAGCAACAAGGTGAGAGCCGTATTGTTGTCCAGTTACCAGGTGTTCAAGACACGGCACAAGCGAAGAAAATCCTTGGTGCAACAGCAACGCTTGAGTTTCGTTTAGTTGATTTTGAACATGATGTGCAAGATGCAATAAATGGTCGTGTCCCTGCCGGTTCAAAACTTTATTATCATCGCGATGGTAAACCGTACTTGCTTAACAAACGGGTAATGCTAACGGGTGAGCACATTATCAATGCTGCATCTACATTAGATTCTCAATCAGGTTCACCCGCTGTATCAATTACTTTAGATGGTAAAGGGGCTCGTGCCTTCAGTAATGCGACACGTGACAATATTGGTAACCCAATGGCGGTGGTCTTTATTGAGTCAAAAACTGAAACACGTGAAATCAATGGTGAAATGGTTAAAGTACGTCGTCAATTACCAGAAGTCATTAATGTTGCAACAATTCGCGACCAACTTAGTAAGAAATTTCAAATTACCGGTTTAGATTCAACTACCGAAGCACGTGATTTGGCGTTATTACTTCGTGCTGGTGCTTTAGCCGCACCGATTGAAATTGTTGAAGAACGCACTGTTGGACCAAGTCTAGGACAGGACAATATTGATCAAGGTTTTGCTTCTGTTGTGATTGGCTTTGCATTCGTTTTGGTATTTATGGTGGTGTGGTACCGAGTATTTGGTGGCATCGCCAACATTGCTCTAGCAGCTAACTTGGTATTGGTTATAGCACTGCTTTCAATGTTGCAAGCAACATTAACCTTACCAGGTATTGCAGGTATCGTTTTAACTGTTGGTATGGCGGTCGATGCCAATGTATTAATTTTTGAACGGATCAGAGAAGAATTACGGGTTGGCAATAGCCCTCAAGCCAGTATCAAGGCCGGCTATGAAAAAGCCTTTTCAACGATTGCTGATGCCAATATTACAACTCTAATTGCTGCGATTGTTTTGTTTGGGTTTGGTACAGGTTCAATAAAAGGCTTTGCTGTGACTTTATCGTTAGGTATTTTGACGTCAATGTTTACTGCAATTATGGGTACACGTTCTTTGGTCAATCTGATCTACGGACATAAAACGCGTCCAACGCTATCAATATAAGGTACCTGACATGCAATTTTTAAAAGAAAAAACGCATTTTAATTTTATGGGAAAACGCAAAATAGCGGCGATATTCTCTGTATTATTAATACTTGCATCAGTAACGTCATTGTTCACACAAGGTTTGAATTTTGGTATCGACTTTACTGGCGGTACCATGATTGAGCTTGCTTACCAAGAAGAAGCTGAATTAAATAGTATTCGTGCGATGTTAGAAGCAGCTAATTATGATCGAGCTGTGGTTCAAAATTTCGGTTCTATTCATGATGTGTTAATTCGTCTTCCAGCAGTCGAAAGTGCCAATATGGCGGAGTTAAGTAATAACGTTGTTGCTATGTTGCAAGCACAACATGACACACCGATTGATGTCCGCCGAGTTGAGTTTGTTGGCCCACAAGTAGGTGAAGAATTAACTGAACAAGGTAGTCTGGCAATGCTATACGCGTTGATCGGTATTTTGATCTATGTGTCATTACGATTTGAGTATCGTTTTGCGATTGGTTCGGTGGTGGCATTGGTGCATGACGTTATTATTACTTTAGGTGTCTTTTCTATCTTACAACTTGATTTTGACTTGACTGTTTTAGCAGCAATATTAGCGATCATCGGGTATTCGTTAAATGACACTATTGTGGTGTTTGATAGGATTAGAGAAACCTTTTTACGTATGCGTAAAGGTGGACCAGAAGAGATTGTTAACTTAGCGTTAAACGATACGTTGAGTCGTACCATCATGACGTCATTAACAACATTACTTGTGGTCATTTCACTGTATGTTTTTGGTGGTGAGGTAATTCATGATTTCGCCATTGCCTTACTGTTAGGTATTGTTGTTGGTACGTATTCATCAATTTATATTGCAAGTAATGCAGTATTAGCAATGGGGGTCAGTAAAGCTGATTTAATGCCTGTTGAGAAAGATGACGATCAACAAATTAACGAGGACGGCAGTCAAGTCTAACTGACTTCTGATTAATATTAAAAAGCCCGGTATTACCGGGCTTTTTTGTTTAATGTGTATAGCGTTCTTGAAATGCGAGTGAACGATGAACGGTTTGATATTGATCCGATTTCTGTTCCCGTTTCGTGATTGGAATAATGTCAGCACTGCGTGGTTGGGTATAGTATTGCGCGTGTTGCACAGATTCAACACTGAGTATGCGTAAACCAGAACTATTGCCTTGATAACTCATAAAAGTGGCAAATTCTTCGAGTCCTTGCATGATAGTTCTTACTTCTAATTCTTGTGCTTTATTGCTCATCGCAGCTTAAGATACCTTTTTTCTTATGTCAGAACTGGTATCGACTTTGATACTGATTTCTTGAATCAATATCAGACATTTTTTAGAAAAATAGTGATGTTATGTATTTAAACAAAATTGAGAAAGAAAAACCTTAAGTTGAATTAGGCAGCTAACTGGCTGATTTAATGTCGAATATAGCTAGTAAATGAACTTATTGCTGGGTATTCAGTCAATGTTTTGAGGATTTTTCTGATTTGTTATCGAGCAAAACATTGTATTGTGATGTCTAAGAACTAAATCGAGATGCAAACAAACTAATGGAGAATATAATGCGAGCTATCACCTTGTTGTCGATGGTATTTGTGGGCCTGTTATCACATGCTGTTAGAGCAGAGATTATTGAGGTCCCACTACACTATGTTGGACCGACGGAGGGTAACGTTTGGTTAGGCTTGCAACAAGGTCTGGATGAAGCCAATCTTCAAGGCGAGTTTTTAGGTCAGAAATATAGCCTAGAGCCGATCAGTTTGGCAGACTTAGAAGCATTACAATCAGTCACAGCAGTGTTAATGGCAACGAATGCAGCACAGGTAATGGAAGTTGCTCAGTTGCAACAGTTTGCACATGTACCGGTTATTAATATATTGGCCGATGATGATAGTCTCCGCGTTGCATGTTTACCGAATCTACTGAGTATTTCAGCCAGTAATAAAATGAAGCAAGATGCCTTAGCTCAATGGCATGTTAAACATGCTGATTCGAAAGCTGTTGCTCAAGGTTGGCACAAGAGTTTTGAAAAGTTTGCTGCGAGTCAACTTAATATTCGTTTTACTAAAGCGTATGGCGTTGCAATGGATGATGCCGCGTGGGCCGGTTGGGCATCAGTTAAGTTGCTTTCTGATACAGTTGCGCGAACTCAAACAGCGGATGCCGCTGCAATGTTGTCTTATTTGAGAAATGATATTGCATTTGATGGTCAAAAAGGTGATGGCGCGACCTTCCGCGATACTGGGCAATTACGTCAACTGGTGTTACTGGTTGAAAATGATGAAATCGTTGCTGAAGCACCGTTACGTGGAGTTAAAGGCGGTCTGGACAGTCTTGGTTTACAAAGTTGTAAATAAAGCTAATTAAGAAAAAAGTTAAGGATGGTTTGATTATGAAATTAAAACAATTACTGTTATCTACATTGGTTTTGGTGAGTGCATCAGCATGGGCTGATCCTACTTATCGGCTATTTGTAACCAATGAGAAAAGTGACACAGTCAGTGTTATTGATTCACGCACAGGTACAGTTGAAACAACACTTGAGATTGGTAAACGCCCTCGAGGTATTGGTCTGTCACCAGATCATAAAACCCTATATGTGGCATTAAGTGAAGAAAATGCAATTGCGATGGTTGATGTGGCTACGTTGAAGCCATTAGGTAAATTAAATGCCGGCGAAGATCCTGAAACCTTTGATGTGCATCCTAATGGTAATTTGTATTTATCAAATGAAGATGATGCTAAAGCGACAGTTATTAGCCCTGAAACAGGTCAGATTATCGAAGAAATTAGAGTGGGCCTAGAGCCAGAAGGTGTTGCAGTTTCGCCAGATGGAAGTATAGTTTTAGTCACCAGTGAATCAACAAATATGGTTCATGTTATTGATACTGATGCACATAAAGTTGTCGCTAATATTTTAGTGGCGGCCCGTCCTCGCGGTTTAGCATTTAATAATGATGGTAGTCTGGCTTATGTTAGTAGTGAAGTCGGCAATGAAGTTGCTATTATTGATACCAAAACAATGAAAGTTATTAAGAAATCGATTGTCGCTGTTGATAAATCAAAACCAATGGCAATTCGCTTAAGTCCTGATAATAAAATCCTTTATTTAACAACGGGCCGTGCTGCTAAAGTGGCGATTTTGAATGCTGATACCTTAGAGTTAAAAGGTACCATAGCTGTTGGTAAACGTGTTTGGGGTGCGGAATTGAGTCGTGATGGCTCAACACTCTATACAGCTAATGGCGTTAGCAATACGGTGTCAGTGGTTGATACTGCATCGCAAAAATCAGTTAAAGAAATTGAGGTGGGTGAAGGCCCTTGGGGCGTCGCTTTAGACGATTAATATCAAGACTGATTAATGCATAATTGAAACCCGGTAGCGCTCGCCGTTATCGGGTTTTTTATTACCTGAAAATTATTTATTGTTGCATCCTTACACGGTATCATGGATGCCATGAATATTGTCCGTTCCTATATTGATCTTTGTCTATTTAAAGCAAGCCCTGCTGATCTACCAGTATCACAGTGGTTACTTCGCCTTACCTTATTGGCCTATTTTATTATTGGGACAGGAATTGGCTTAATTGATAGTCCGATGAAAATAAGTGTGGCCAGTAGTCTAGCCGATACGGTGATGATGATGGCTGCATTATGGTTAATGCTTAATTTCCGAGGCATGCTCAATCGCTATCAGCAATCCTTAACAGCATTAGCAGGGGCAGGATGCTGTATTGGCATCGTTGGAATTCCAGTCATGCTGCTGTTCAATCAAGTTAATACAAAAGACCAAATGACAAGTTATGTCATGTTGTTAATGATTGCTTTGATGTTTTGGAGTTTAATGGTGACGGCTCATATCCTAAGAGACTCGCTCGATATTAAACCGGGCACAGCTGCTGTGTTAACCGTTATTTATACCGTATTGTCATTGCTGGCAGTTGCCTTAGCTAATTCAGGAGTCGCTTAGTGCATATTCATATTCTTGGAATTTGTGGCACATTTATGGGCGGTGTTGCCTTGATGGCACGTGAACTAGGTATGACCGTATCTGGATCGGATGCCAATGTTTATCCACCCATGAGTGATCAATTAGCTGCAGCAGGTATTGATCTACAGCAAGGTTATTTGCCAGAACATCTTGATCCTGCTCCTGACTTAGTGGTCATGGGTAATGCCATGTCGCGTGGTAATCCTGCTGTTGAATATGTATTAAATAAAGGATTGCCTTATGTTTCTGGCCCACAGTGGTTAGCAGATTATGTGTTAAAAGACAGATGGGTTTTAGCGGTATCTGGCACACATGGTAAAACGACGACCAGTAGCTTATTAGCTTGGATTTTAGAAGATGCGGGTATGGC
>JBFIJJ010000039.1:0-15924 GCA_041600795.1 Methylophagaceae bacterium
CGTTAAACCGGCAGGGTTATAGTAGATAGTGCTAGCATCATCAGCAACAGCTGCACCACCGGCAAATGCACGGCCCAGACCATTTACACTTTGTTCGATAAGACCAAATCCTGCACCATAACTTACAGAGCTAAGAGTTGAGGTAATAAGTAATGCAGCTAATTTGATCTTATTAGATTGCTTCATGTTTACGTCCTAAGTTAAGGAATTTTTTAAAGAAAATACCTTATGAATGTGAATGGTGCAAGTTTTAATTGCTTAGCGTCTCTTAAAAAGCAGATCCCAGACGCCATGGCCGAGTTTATGGCCACGCTGTTCAAATTTTGTAAGGGGGCGGTAGTCTGGGCGAGGTATATAGCCTGTATCATCACCGCAGTTTTCGAAGTCATTATTATTTGATAAATCCTCTAACATTTGTTCAGCATAATGTTGCCAATCGGTTGCCATGTGTAAATGACCACCCGATTTAATTTTCTGGGCTAAAAGCGCGACAAACTCAGGTTGGATAATACGACGTTTATGGTGTCTTTTTTTGTGCCATGGATCAGGAAAAAAAAGTTGTAATCGATCAAGACTGTTATCTGCTAAGCGATATTTAATTAACTCAACTGCATCTGTACAAGCGACTCGTAAATTCGTGATACCTAACTTTTCAATTGAATTGAGTAATTGTCCGACGCCAGGGCGATGCACTTCAATGCCTAGAAAATCATGTTCAGGTTGCTCAGATGCCATTTGAGCGAGCGAATTACCATTACCGAAACCTATTTCAAGTATTTTGGGTGCATCTCGGCCAAAGAGTGAGTTTAAATCAATGAGTGAATCTCCATCATCAATAGCAAATTGCTCCCAGAGCGTGTCAATTGCACGCTGTTGTGCTTGAGTTAGTCGCCCTTCACGGCGAACAAAACTACGAACCGTACGTAATGGTTTGGATGTTGTCATTATTTAAATAGCCTAATGTAATGTTTTGCTTACTTGATATAGTTCAATCAGAGTGGGATCATACCTGAAGATACAGAGGAATTTTATATGTCATCATGTTGTGGAACGCCAGAGCCGACGGAACCAGTTAGTTGTTGTGGCGGCGATGAGGCTAAAAAATCAGATCAAATGCTCGAAATGTCAGGCTGCTGTGACAATGATGCTAGTAACCAATCACGCCCAGATATTCTATTGTGGTCGACACTCGTGTTAGTCACGATGGGTTATCTATTTAATGTGGTTGCGGGAAATTCATTAACCGCTTATTCAGCGCTGAATAACATGACTTTTGCCATTCGCGACTTAATGGATAGCATGTGGATCGGTTTAGCATTAGGAATGTTTTTCGTCGGTGTGTTGGGGCGTGTTCCTCGTGAATTTGTTACATCGGCATTAGGCAAAGGTAATAGTCTTTCAGGGATATTACGGGCAACGTTTGCAGGTGTTTTTTTAGATCTATGTTGTCATGGCATCTTATTGGTTGCCATGCGCCTATATCAACGCGGAGCGAGTTTAGGGCAAATCATGGCTTTTATGATTGCAAGCCCTTGGAATTCCTTATCGCTGACCGTTATTTTAATTGCTCTAATTGGTTGGAAATGGACATTACTCTTTATTGTATGTTCAATGTTAATTGGCATTGTCAGTGGTTTGATTTTTGACAAACTAGTGAGCAAAGGCAAGTTGCCAGCTAATCCCAATACGATAGAGCTTGACGGGTTCGAACCTTGGACTGAAGCAAAGTATCGTTGGCAACAAACACACTTTAATCTTGTGTGGTGGCGAACTATGATTTGGGATGGTATTAAAGATTCTCGTATGATAGTGCGATGGTTATTGCTAGGTGTATTATTAGCGGCAGCGATCCGAACCTTTGTTCCTTTAGATAGTTTTCAAACTTATTTCGGTGCGACCATTGCTGGTCTAGGTATGACACTTGTTGCAGCTACAATTATTGAAATTTGTTCTGAAGGTTCAACCCCGATTGCTGCTGATTTAGTGACTAGAGCATTAGCGCCGGGTAATGGTTTTGCCTTTTTAATGACGGGTGTTGCGACAGATTACACTGAGATTATGTCATTACGTGAAACAACGAGGTCATGGAAAATAGCCTTATTTTTGCCGTTAATAACCGTACCACAAGTTGTAGTAATATCGTGGATAATGAATGTGGCAGGAGGCTGAACAATAAAGCTAACTAAATCACCCGTGCGAAAGCTACCTGTTCAAGGTATAATATCGGGTCAATTTAAATATTCAGAATTGATTTATTCAGCATAAATCATCACTATTTTTCATCTTTGCAAGTTTGTATTGAGCAAAGCACTTTATAGAAGGTAAATATGGTTCATCCAGTATTAGAAGCTGTTACCAATGAAATTATTGAACGTAGCAGCGAAAGCCGTGCAAAATATTTAGCGCGTATTGATGCCGCAGTTAAGAATGGTCCCCACCGTGCACAATTAGCATGTGGTAACTTGGTTCATGGTTTTGCTGCTTGTGCTGCATCTGAAAAAGCGGATTTATCAGCCAGTGTCAAAGCTAATATAGGTATCATTTCTGCTTACAACGATATGTTGTCGGCACACCAACCTTATAAAGATTATCCCGATATCATTAAACAAGCAGCGGCTAAAGCCGGCGGTGTTGCTCAGTTTGCTGGCGGTGTGCCAGCCATGTGTGATGGTATTACCCAAGGTCAAGCGGGTATGGAATTATCGCTATTTAGTCGTGATGTCATTGCGATGTCAGCAGCGATTGGTTTAAGCCACAATATGTTTGATGGTGCGTTGTTCCTTGGTATTTGTGACAAAATTGTACCGGGTTTATTAATTGCAGCATTGAGCTTTGGTCATTTACCTGCGGTATTTGTACCGGGTGGGCCAATGCCAAGTGGTTTACCTAACAAAGAAAAAGTACGTATTCGTCAGCTTTATGCCGAAGGTAAAGTGGGTCGTGATGCACTGTTAAAAGCAGAATCAGAGTCATACCATAGCCCAGGAACATGTACTTTTTATGGTACAGCCAACAGTAACCAAATGATGGTTGAAATGATGGGCTTACATCTACCTGGTGCATCATTTGTTAATCCAAATACGCCATTACGTGAGGCCTTAACTCAAAGTGCGACTGAGCATGTATTGAAATACACTGCGATGGGTGATGATTTCCGTCCATTTGGTCACATGATTGATGAAAAAGCGATTGTTAATGCGATTGTTGGTTTAATGGCAACAGGTGGTTCAACTAATCACACGATGCATTTGGTTGCCGTTGCCCGTGCTGCCGGTATTATCATCAACTGGGATGATTTCGATAAACTGACAAAAATCATACCGTTGCTTACACGCATCTATCCTAATGGTGAAGCTGATATTAATCACTTCCAAGCAGCCGGTGGTATGAGTGTATTAATTGGTGAATTGCTCAAACATGGTCTAATGCATGAAGATCTGATGACGGTAGCACCAACACGTGGCATGAGTAGCTATACCCAAGAGCCTAAACTAGTTGATGGCAACTTAATTTGGGAAGAAGGTCCAGGCCAGTCTCTTGATACGAGTGTTATTGGCACCATTAAAAAACCTTTCTCAAGTACAGGTGGCCTTCACCTTATTCACGGTAATTTAGGTCGCGGCATGTCTAAGATCTCTGCGGTATCAGTAGAGCACCAAATTGTTGAAGCACCAGCAATGGTATTTGATGATCAAGACGATGTTGTGGCTGCATTCAAACGTGGTGAAATGGAAAAAGACTTAATTGTCGTATTACGTTTTCAAGGGCCAAAAGCCAACGGTATGCCAGAACTACATAAATTGACACCATTACTTGGCTCGTTACAAGACAAAGGCTTTAAAGTTGCGATTGTAACCGATGGCCGTATGTCTGGTGCGTCGGGTAAAGTACCTTCAGCGATTCATATGTGTCCAGAATGTGAAGAGGGTGGTCCTTTAACACGTGTTCGTACCGGTGACATATTGCATTTGAATACACAAACAGGTTCGCTCAATATCTTGATCGATAATGATGTATTTAATTCACGTACACAATGCATTAAAGGCAGTACCGAACACCATTATGGTATGGGTCGAGAATTATTTGATAGCTTCCGTCAAGGTGTTTCATCTGCTGAAACGGGTGCGATTAATATGTTTAACGTTGAATAAATTGGAATAACAAGCAGAATGAGCAAAACAATAAAAGAAATCATGAATGTTTCACCGATTGTACCGGTGATGGTCATTAACAATGTTGAACATGCTGTACCTTTAGCGAAAGCGTTAGTCAAAGGTGGTTTGAAAGTCTTAGAAATCACATTACGTACTGATGCAGCGTTAGAATCAATTCGTCGTATCAAAGCCGAAGTGCCTGATGCAATTGTTGGCGCAGGTACTATTATCAACATTGAAACATTAAATGCTGCTATTGATGCTGGTGCAGAGTTTATCGTGAGTCCAGGTACAACCGATAAATTGATTGATGCTGCCATTGCTACAGGTGTTCCATTATTACCAGGTATTGCTAATCCAAGTGACGCTATGCGTTTATTGGAAAAAGGCATTACAGAAATGAAATTCTTCCCTGCTGAAGCTGCGGGTGGTGTACCAATGTTGAAATCAATTGGAGCACCAATTCCACAAATTACATTTTGCCCAACAGGCGGCGTGAGCCAAAAAAATGTTAAAGACTATTACAGCTTGCCAAATGTGGCGTGTGTTGGTGGTTCTTGGATGTGTGCGGCTAATTTGGTTGATGCAGAAAACTGGGATGAGATCACACGTTTATCAGCTGAAGCGATTGAATTAGCGACTGCTTAATTCTAGTTTCAGATAGCTATTTTTAAAAGGCCGAGAATAAACATTCTCGGCCTTTTTTATTGGGCTTTATTGGTGGATCATTATGCCACGGTCAATCCAATCTTCAATTAATGCTTTGGCACCAGCAATAACAACCTCTGGGTTGGGATGATTTAATTGCTGTGCGATTATTTCAGCCGCTTGTTGTCCAGTATTACCTTCATTAAGTAAATCAATGAGACGTGCACTGACGGGGTTTAATTCAATAAAGGTGATTTTGTCTTGTTGATTACGATAGACCAATAAAAACACCATGGTATCGTTAGCTACTGTTGGTTGATAGTCTGGATCAATATTTTGCACCTCATAGTGATAGGCCAAGGGCCATGCTAATGGTGACGTTTTTATATATTGATGCATACAGTCAACATCAGCCGTTAACTCAAAAGGTGCAATATCACTATCCAGTACACTTATCGCTAATTCCACCCATTCGTAATGGGCCAATTCTGCAAGAAAAGGCGGATCGTTGGAACTATCACGTTCATGTTCAAGATACTGTAAGAATTCACGGGCAATTTCATGAAATAGTGGCGTTTTACAGTGATGTTTAATCATAAAGTCACGAATCATCGCATGCCAATTTTCATCGGATGTTATCGTGCGAATGACGGGAAATCCGTTCGCGATGAAACCTTCGATATTGTTATAAAAAAGCTCCTGATAAATCGCCATACGACGCTGTTCAATATTGTCAGGTATCGGTTGATTAACCGGATCACGAAGGCGCGCAGCAAATTGATATTGGGTATCGATAAAACTGTTTGATTTAGGCGCTGACACGATTAGTAGCCTCATATGCTGATTGATACTGACGAATTTGTTCAACTTCACTAATCAGTGCATCAAGCGAAGGAATATTAAAATCGCGTTCTAATAATGTAGGAATAACGCCGTGATGTTGATAGGTTGTTTCTAATAATTGCCAAACGGGATCGATAATATCAGCACCATGTGTGTCCACAATCAAGTCTTCTGCCTCATTGTAATGGCCCGCCATATGAAGGTAGGCAATACGATGTTGCGGCATGGCTTTAATAAATTCAACAGGATCATAGTTATGATTAACGCTGTTAACGTAGACATTATTAACATCAAGTAATAAGTCACAGTCAGCTTCTTCTAATACCGCTTTAACAAACTCAACTTCTTTTATTTCCTGACCGGGCGCAGCGTAATAAGACACATTTTCGATGATTAATCGTCGTTCTAAAATATCTTGTACCCGTTTGATGCGAGCCGCAACATGATGAACAGCTTCTTCAGTAAATGGGATAGGCATTAAATCATACAAATGACCATCGTCACTGCAATAACTGAGATGTTCGCTGTAACAAGCAATATTGTGTTTATCAAAGAACGCTTTAAGACGTTTAACAAAGGCTTCGTCCAAGGGGGCAGGGCTACCAATCGAAAGCGATAATCCGTGACACACCATAGGATATCGTTCGGCAAAATGACTGAAGCGTTTACCTAAAACACCGCCCATGCCCATCCAGTTTTCTGGAGCCACTTCCAAGAAATCAGCTGGTTGATGGTCAAGTGCATCTAGTTCATTCATAAAACTTCTTCGTAACCCTAGTCCGGCACCAGAAATTGGGCATGAAGTTGTATTCATCTTATTCTCCTAGTCATTGATACAGTTAAGACGTTTTATAAACACTTTTGTTACAAAATAGCCTCAAATTGAACCGGACTATAAATCCCAGACAAGTTATGTGCTTATTGTTCTATAATTAAAACATGATTACATCACCGTTGTTGATGTTAATTTTTAGCAAATAGGACTCTGTGATACAAGGAGACTGATCATGTTAAGAATCGAAATGAATGCAGAAGATAGGGTTGCGATTCTAGAACCAGATGGTGCTCTTACCGAACAAGATTTCAAATTGGTTACTAGGGTTATTGATAATTATATTGGACAATCAGGAAATTTAGAGGGAATCATCATTTATACCAAGTCTTTTCCTGGCTGGAAGTCATTTTCGGCGTTATTAGAACATTTAACGTTTGTTAAAGAACATCATAAAAAGATAGCACGTGTAGCAATAGTGACAGATTCACCAATAGGCAGCTTTGCAGAGCATATTGCGAGTCATTTTATTAAAGCAGAAGTAAAAGCATTTAAATATGATCAGTTCTTCAAGGCTCGCTTGTGGGCTAAATATGATGCTGAGTGACGCTACATTGCACCAGTTTAATTACTATTAATTGAGATCGACTTCAAACATAGCACGGTCGACACCCACATTGCCTGTTTTTGTGTCTATCAAATACACAATTGCTTTGTAATGACCCGATTCAGTAAGGGTTGTGTTGCCAGAAAATAAGCCTGTTGGTCCGGTATAAGCCAAATCGACTTCATCAATCTTATTTTGATCATGCATTATGATCGCTTTTGCTTCGTAATTTACCGGATCCCAAGGGCCATCAGGGTAAATAGGACAACCACATAATAGTGATGTTTGTGTATAAATATCGACTTTTCCACCTTCAAGCACTCGTGTCCATGCATCAACAATAAAGCCTGACATCGAAATAATAATGCCATCACCCAAGATATCTTTACCCGGTATAACCCAACTGGTTAACGATGCCTGTTGCAATGACTGCCGAAAGCCATAAGGACCAATTAACTTAAAGCGAACCAAACGAGGGCTCGAAATATCGAGTGTTGCCACAAATCCAGCCGTGTCTTTATCGGTTAACGCTTGGCCTCGCGTAATCGGTTCTGAAATTAACGTTGAGGTACTGCCAGTGCCACCATTGATCCAACCTGTATCAAGAATTTCACCGGTTTCCGCATCTTCAACAACAACCTTAACACCGCCAACACTGGTGCCAATAAACTTGGCATCAATGGCTTTGGCTCGCACCATAACATGGGTTGGTTCAGCAAATACGGTTGTTGTGAACAATATGACAACAAACACTAGTATGTATTTAATCATGTTCATGATGTTACCCCAAAGTTAGAAGTATTATTGTTGAGCTTGCATTTGAGCCGCGGTCTGTTCATGTTGTTGCCATGCATCAAAGCCACCTTCAAGCGAATACACATTTAAATAACCGAGTTGTTGTAAGGCCACTGCGGCTAATGCTGAACGACCACCCGTTTTACAATAGACAAGGATTGAGCGTTCTAAATCTTGAAAATCAGGATGATCCGCAATTTTAAATTCAAGTATGCCCCGCGATAGATGACGTGCATCGTTGATATGCCCAGATTCGAACTCAACACGCTCCCTCACATCCAAGGCAATACAGTCATCATTTAACATGTATTTGGCTTCTTCAACAGATACTTCCTCAACAATTACCTTGGCTGCTTTAACTAGATCGAATGCTGATAGTGTCATCGTTAAACTCCTGTTAGGCTAGTACTGAACTTGTATTCTATATAAGAATTAACTAATAAACAAAAACACATTTATACTATACCAATCTGACCTCCTGAGTAGACCATGTTTGCCTATATCATAAGAAGAATTCTGTATTCATTTCCCATTTTAATTGGTGTAAATGCACTGACATTTGCTTTATTTTTTATGGTCAACACACCAGACGATATGGCGAGAATGCAACTCGGTGCGAAACACATCACACAACAAGCAATAGATAGTTGGAAGCAAGAACGTGGCTATGACAAACCATTGTTGTGGGCAAGTGATGAATCAGGCATAGATAAGGCAACAAACACCATTTTTTATGACAAGTCTTTACGTTTATTTGTATTTGATTTTGGTTCTGCCGATGATGGACGAGATATTGGCCAAGACATTCAAACCAGAATGTGGCCAAGTCTGGCAATAGCGATACCTATTTTTGTTATAGGCTTACTGACCAATATTACATTTGCTTTATTAATGGTATTTTTCCGAGCAACGTATATTGATCTGGGCGGGGTGATACTATGCGTCATCATCATGTCCATTTCGAGTCTGTTTTATATTATCGGCGGTCAATTTCTAGTTGGAAAAATGATGCAACTGGTGCCGATCTCAGGTTATGCACAAGGGTTTAGTGCAATTAAGTTTGTTATTCTACCGGTGCTGATAGGCATAGTGTCTGGTATTGGTGCCGGCTCACGTTGGTATCGCACCTTATTTCTCGAAGAAGTATCAAAAGATTATGTGCGTACAGCACGCGCTAAAGGTTTATCAGAAGTGACGGTATTATTTAGACATGTATTAAAAAATGCCATGATCCCAATTCTGACCGGTGCAGTTGTTGTTATACCAACCTTGTTTATGGGTAGTCTAATTCTGGAATCATTCTTTGGCATCCCGGGGCTTGGTAGCTACACTATTGATGCGATTCAAGCTCAAGATTTCGCCATTGTCAGAGCAATGGTATTTTTAGGTTCCGTTTTATATATAATAGGTTTAGTGTTGACAGATTTATCGTATACCTTAGTTGATCCACGAGTACGTTTAGATGGATGAGTTACGTCAACACGCCCTAGACATCTTATTGCTCACTGATCCTGCCCAGAAGGTTGAGCAGACCAGAAACATCTATCAGGCCTTTTTAAACGGTGCTACCGAGCTTAATAGCGATACTATCTTTGATGTGCCAACATTGCCGGGGGCACCAGACAAACCTGAATTAGTCGCTCCGCGTGATCTACCTCGTCGTCGAAACAGTGCACAGACCGGTGTTGCAACATTAATACATGCCATTACCCATATTGAGTTTAATGCAATCAACTTAGCATGGGATGCGGTTGCTCGTTTTCCTAATCTACCAAAAGAGTTTTATGCTGATTGGGCACAAGTTGCCTCAGAAGAAGCGGAACATTTTGTGTTGCTACGACAACATTTATTATCTCTAGGCTATGACTATGGTGACTTTCCTGCACATAACGGCATGTGGGAAATGGCACAAAAAACACATCATGATCCCTTGATTAGAATGGCTTTAGTGCCACGTGTTCTAGAGGCGAGGGGATTAGACGTCACCCCTAAAATGATGGATAAACTTCGCGGCACAGGTGATTTGCGAGCCGTTGAAATCTTAGAGTTGATTCTGCGTGAAGAAATAGGCCACGTGAAGATTGGTACACGTTGGTTTAACTATTTGTGTGACCTGCGAGACCTTGATTCCTTAGCAACATTTCAAGAATTACTTGATACCTATTTTGATGGTGAGCTACGTGGTCCATTCCATACTGAAGCACGTAAACAAGCTGGGTTTACCGAACAAGAAATGGCCTTATTGGAAGGTCGCTAGAGTAATAACCTAGCCGCGTGATGTATTGAAAATCTTAGTCAAAATAAGATAATTTACAACAACAAAAACGCAGGCAATTGCCCATGACAGTTCATCATGTGATGAAAACAAGCTTGTAGCTGGCACAACCATCACAATATCTCCGCCACGAGGTATAAAAGCAGGCATCATTAACGCCCCCATAACACTCAGACTCCCCATTATTGTGCTTTTAATTGGCCCATAACGAGAAATGATGAAGAGAACGAAAAACACAATGGCGCAAATACCAAATAAGGTGCTATTAAAGTTGTAGGTCATGATGCAGCCTTATCTTTAGCGGCTTGTTTACGTTCCATCTCAGCTTTTTGACGACGTGACTCTTTCGGATCTGCAATCAATTTACGATAAATCTCGATACGATCTTTATCTCGCATAGTGGCATCGAGTTTACACATCTTGCCAAAAATACCGACCTTATCAGTTGCAAGATCAATCTGGCTAAATTGTTCCAAAATGCCAGAATGTTTGATTGCATCTTCAACTGTGCAATCTTCCGGTACTTCTAACGATAGAATCACTTGTTCAGTTGGTAGCGCATAGGCGATTTCGACAGTGATATATTTAGTTGTTTCCATAAATGTCCTGAGCACGTTTACAAAAGGCATCAACTAAAGAGCCAGAAATTTGAGTGAAAATAGGGCCTAATGCCATACTGATAATGCGATTAGAAAACTCAAAATCCATATTCAACGTAATTCGACAACCCTGATTGTCGCCAATCATGTCAAATTGCCAAAGACCTTCAAGATGTTCAAAAGGGCCATCGACTAATGCTATCTCGATTGACTCATCATGAATAAGCCGGTTGCGCGTAGTAAACACATGGTGAATACCACCTTTAGCAAGATCTAATGATGCAATGACCTCTTCAGGTGATTTAGAAATCACAGTACTAGAGCGACACCACGGCAAAAAGGAAGGGTAACTTTCGACATCATTAACCAGATCAAACATTTGATCAGGCGAATAGAGCACCAAAGCACTGCGAGTAATTATCGTCATATATTAGAAAGTCTTATGCCAACAAACCGATAACTTTTAAAAAGATAATAATAATCGCTGTTGG
Source organism: Methylophagaceae bacterium (assembly GCA_041600795.1). Lineage (GTDB taxonomy): Bacteria > Pseudomonadota > Gammaproteobacteria > Nitrosococcales > Methylophagaceae. The sequence continues at coordinate 11,185 of JBFIJJ010000039.1, forward strand.
TGTGATGTATCGAATTAAAATGCGCCATGTATGGTAAAAAATTGGTGATTTAATAGCAAGCTCTTGTTGGCTGCTTGATTGTTTCATAATCCAGCCCGCGAAGATAGCGATTAGCAAACCACCCAATGGCAACATGATATTGGCTGTTAAATAATCCAACAAATCAAACATTGTTTTGCCAAAAACTGTCCAAGTTTTGCCGATATTAAATGAGAAAACAGTTAATAAACCTAAAAACCAGGTACTCATACCCATCACCACACACGCGCGTATGCGGCTTATATTTTTATTTTCCACTAACCATGTTACCGCCGGTTCGATCAATGAAATAGATGAACTCCAAGCTGCAAACACCAATAACACAAAAAACAGTCCACCAAAGAAAGCACCACCAGCCATATGACCAAACGCAATCGGCAATGTTTGAAAAATGAGCCCGGGGCCAGCATTGGTTGCTAGATCGTTAGCAAAAACCAAAGGAAAAATAGCCATCCCAGCTAATAAAGCGATAATCGTATCAGCAGCGCTAATTGCTAGAGCTGATTTGGCAATAGAAGCATTTTGGGGTAAGTATGAACCATAAATCATAATGGCCCCCATGCCTAAACTCAATGTAAAAAAGGCATGCCCCATCGCGGTTAAAACAGCTTGTCCGGTTAATTTAGAAAAATCCGGATTAAATAAAAAGTGTAGGCCCTGAGTGAAATACGTGCCGGTATTAGTCGCATAAGCAACTAACATTAATAAGATAACCACAAGTGCTGGCATTAGGAATTTAACCGACCGTTCTAAGCCGTTTTCTACACCTTGAGCAACAACACCCATAGTGATAATCATAAATAGCGTGTGCCAAGTTATTAATCGTTCAGGATCGTTTGATAACGCAGCATAAATACTTTGAGCTCCGTCGGGCGTGACACCCTCAAACACACCCGCAAAGGTACGAAACACATACGCCATTGCCTGACCAGCAATCACGCTGTAATAAGACAAAATAAGCACACCAGCAATCACGCCACTCCACCCTAAATACTTCCAGTATGGACTTGCCTTTTCTTCTCTAGCGAGTGAACGCATCGTACTGATTGGATTTTGTCGACCGCGACGACCAAGCATAACCTCTGCCATCATCGCAGGAATGCCAATAGCCGCAATACACGCTAAATAAACAAGAACAAACGCACCACCGCCATTTTCACCAGTGATGTAAGGAAACTTCCAAATATTACCGAGGCCAACGGCAGAACCCGTTGCAGCAAGGATAAATGCCCAGCGAGATGTCCACTGGCCGTGAATTGATTTAGCAGGTCTGCTCATAATGTTCCCTGTTTAGTCATATCTAATTTAGAAATTGTTCGATTTTATTAAAATGCTGAAGCTATTCCACCTCTGACCCATATATAATACGCGGATGGCAACGAAAAAAAATACTAAAAAAACCAATGGAAATAGCACCATCGCACAAAACCGACGTGCTACGCATGACTATTTCCTTGAAGAAAAATTCGAAGCGGGCATCGTATTAGAAGGCTGGGAAGTCAAAAGTCTGCGCGATGGACGCCTACAACTTAACGAAAGTTATATCGTAATACACCAAGGTGAAGCATGGCTTCACGGTGCACATATCTCACCATTATTATCGGCATCGACGCATATCAGCCCGATCAATACCCGTCGACGTAAACTACTCTTAAACCGTATTGAACTGAATAAACTGATTGGCGCTGTTGAACGTAAAGGCTACACCATCGTACCCGTAGCAATGTACTGGAAGAAGGGCAGAGCTAAAATCGAAATTGCCCTAGCCAAAGGTAAACAACAACACGACAAACGTGCATCAGCAAAAGATGCTGATTGGGCACGCGAAAAAGCACGCATCGTCCGCAACAAATAATAATCTTTTCTGGTAGTGAAACTACGGCAACGATATAATGTCTCACTAGTACTTTAGGGGGCGACCTGGCTTCGACGTGGGTTACAAAACTTAAGGTGCATGCCGAGTATGTTAGTTCTTCTCGTAAAACAGACTGCAAAATATAGTTGCAAACGATAACAACTACGCACTAGCAGCTTAATAACCTGTCTATGCCGTCCGACCAGATCCGTGCTTATGCGTCTGGTATCGGGCGTCGACTCTCATAAGCAAAGCCTGAAGTACGCTTGGTGCTGATGGACTAAAATTTTACAAGCTCGCTATTTGTTTTCCCTGTTCATCGGGTAGCTGATAGTTAAACTAATAGATGAAATAAGCATGTAGAGCTGAAAGCAGAGGATTTGCGGACGGGGGTTCGATTCCCCCCGCCTCCACCAAATAAAAATCAAACCACCTTCGGGTGGTTTTTTTTATGCATGTTAGAAACGTGGAATCAAAGAAGCTGCGTAGCGGGGTTCGACAACGGAATTGATAATTCCGTTGAACGTTGGCACATAGTGACAACGGCCCCGAAGGGGTGAGGGCATAGCCCGAATATCTCCCGCCATCTCCACCAAATATAAACAACTTACCTTTTGGTAGTTTTTATGTCCGATGACCTGTGAATTAAATGGTGTCCTATGCAATCCGACGTGGCAATGGATTGGAAATAAATCTGTCCCCTTTTTTCTAATGAAGCCAGTTTGATTGCATAGATGTAAGGGGGAGGACTTTTTCTTTAGAAAATTTATATTCCCTGAGACCGCGCTATAGTTAATTTTTTACACAGCCAAATTGACGTTTTTTTGACCTATTATTTTCATTAATGTTTGTCAGTTGGGAAATTTCATCAATTTAGTGATAGATTGGTTTTAGACATTAAGAAAATAATGAAAATGATAAAAGGAGTTAACATGGCATTACATAGTGTTGCTGGAACTGGTCACGAAAATAGAGCTATTGGCATTCGAAAGTGGTGTAAAGAAGGGATGAATGTAATTCTTGCAAGAGAGTCAGATAATAAATTTGATTCAAATGCTGTTGCTATTCACATACCAGTCAAAATGTTATTTGGACTAATAAAAACTAGTTTTCAAATAGGGTATTTAAAAGCTGCCGCAGCTGAGAAAATAGCTAAGAGACTAGATTCAAAGGAAAAATACATTGCGACTGTAACTCGCGTTTACTGTCCTGATTGGAATAACTGGCCCGAAGTCACTATAGACGTTATATTCACTAAAAAATAAAGTTTTAACTTGATTTGTTTCAGTAATACTTTGCTAACTAATCAAGAACAAGATATTTGAGATAAATACTGGAGTATCTGGGTGAAGTTTGGATTTTTGATTGATAGTAAAGAATTTACCTGTGAAGACTTCAGGATAAAAAAATCTGATAGATTTGAAGAGACAATCGAATCCTTTTATCTAACTACAAATGTTAGTAATGGTTGGATATATGGTCCAGAAAAGGAATTAACGAAGAGCCTCCAAGAAAAAAAGCAGTTTAAGCTACGTGGACCTATTATTTGTGACAGCTTTTACACCATGACTCCTACTCATGAAATGATCTCAAAAATAGATGATGTTGATTATTTACGATTTTTGATTTTGGGGTATGGTTTTCTACAAGGATTGTATCTTACTCCAGAAGGCTATTCATGTATTAATCGTGTCCCATATGAGCCTGGTAAGTTAAACGGTCTGCTGCTGATAGGCGATGACCATGTGAATGGTATGGAACATATCAATAGATTCTATTGGTCCTCAAATAAGTTACAACGTGATCAAATTTTTGCTGCTATTCATTGGTTTTTAGTAGGACAAACCTATAAACACCTGTGGGAGAAATTTGAAGCTAATTACAAGGTTTTGGATGGGATTTACAAATTGTCCGAACTCAAAGCCTCAAGCCATGCTCAGCGACCAGTCATTTTGGCTGAGGAGTATGGCATCTCCTTACCTGATTGGGCTGTTATGAATGATAAAACTAGCCGGGTGAGTAAAGAGAGGAATCAACTATTTCATGAGGCTAAATTTGGAGGTGTACCAATAGGCTACGGTTATCCTGAGGACAATTATTATCTTGAGTTCACGTCATTTAATACAAAGCTTATAGCTGCGTCATTAGGTATAAACACACCATATTTAAAGGCAACTCCAAATGATAGAAATATGTGGGGATGGAATATAGAGCCGTAGCTCAGAATAAAATACCAAATGAACTGTAGTTTCTCTAATATTAGATCAGTAAAGGTACTTTCTAGCTTCTCACTTTGCGGGTAGTTCGCAGCCCGATCTTCTCCTAGCCACCGCCTGTTAGTTTTTCGCTTTTTGTTTCTTATTGAAATACCTTTAGCGTTCGAAGAGTTGCCTTTAAGCGTTAATCGGAAAAGTAATCGGAAAAGGGGACAGATTTATTTGTTCCACATCTTAATACTTAGTGACAACCAGATTTCGATGATAACCTCATCTCAACATGTGGAATCCCAGCATCTAAAAATTCATCACCGTGTGCAACAAAACCATGCTTTTGATAAAACGCTTGGGCATGGGTTTGAGCCCAGAGTTTAATGTCTTGTTGTCCACGTTGTTTGGCGGCGTTAATCAGTGCAAGCAGCATCATTGAGCCTATGCCTTGGTTGCGATGGGCTTTTAATACGGCCATTCGGCCAATTTTCCCCTGTTGTGTCAGTCTTGCGGTGGCAACTGCTTCGCCATTTTTAATGACGATGATATGAAGTGCGGTGCTATCTTCATCATCCCATTCTTCTGCTTCGGCAACGTGCTGTTCTTCAATAAATACGCTGGTGCGTATCGGTTTTGCCA
>JBFIJJ010000040.1:0-15769 GCA_041600795.1 Methylophagaceae bacterium
GATAGGCGTCTCACTTGGCCCGACGGTCGAGTAGCAGAGGAAACGGCGAATAAAGCGATCCTGTTTCACAACGTCGCAGTTTTTTCTTACACAGGAATTTCTCAAATTGGCTCGAAAAGAACAGACGAGTGGATTGCCGATCAGCTGATAGGCCAGCCGGGAATTCAGAGCGCGATAACCAACCTGACGGAGGCGCTGAATGGAGCCGTCGCTCGCCTGACCTCATGGCCAGACCGCCGCTTGGCTGTAGTCGTGGACTGCTGGGCATCTACTAGAGAAAGCTCGTTAATGAGACCCTGGAGCTGTGCAATAACAAATTTTTGCGATCCAAAGTCGAGAGAGATATTACGGTCCGCATTACCGACATTCTCTACATTTACTCAGACCCTACCTGAAGGAAAAGGCTACGCGTTTCTACCCCTCGGTCAGAGCGTCAGCGCAGATACCACGAAGAGATTAATACGCCAGGTGGTTCGCGTAATGCGCCATGCGTCTCCAAGCCCAACCACAATACAACCGGAGACTGTTGCAAGATTTATGTGCGATGCAGTTCGGGAGGTCGCAAATAGGAATTCCATGGTAGGCCGCAATCTCATGGTAGCCACGGTTCTTAATCGCGATCATCCCGAATATTTGAATCGCCCAAATTCCTTTGCATATGTGCCAGATGGAAGTAGGGACTCAACATACTATGGCCCGATAATGATTAAGCCAGACATTGCGGTTAGAGGTTTTAAGGCCTATCCCGGGCCGCCGAGGTTCAAGATCAAAAACGGGGACAATTCGTAATGGGTTGGCAATCCGCGTCTAACAAACGCTTCCAGTGCGACGTATTCGCCTTCGGCTCATACGCGCCTGAAGCGAGGCGTTAGGACAATAAAGAAATGGAAATTGCTCATATCGGGACAGTACTTATCGCATTCATTGGCTGCTTCATTTTCACGGGCAAGACTATCTACCATACGTGGTTTATCGTAACCAATATCAAAGGAAAGTACGCTAATTATCTTGGGCCATTGGTGTTTCTTATGCCGAGTCAGCTCAATGATGCCGGAAATAAACATCGAAGATCACTAGGGCCGGCGCTCCTTGGCATAATTATCTGTTGGTTAGTTCTTTTCCTTTCTAGAGCTCTTACTGAATGACTGCTATTGACACGATAGCGACTAATTTAGTAAAGGTTGGTATTCGACCCTAAGATAGGAAGACATAATGGAAGTTGAAAATTATTTCTGTAACTTTTTAAGTCATGAGATCCAAATTGCAATCTTAGTCATTTCCATGTTTGTTCTATTTGTGAGCAGTTTTCTAGTTTTCTTCAATAGAGATGATTCACAAGTAGAAAATACTTTTATGTATAACTTCTTTGGAGAATTTATTATTCTTCTTACTGGCAAATATTTAAATAAATCAGGTAAAAAGTGGAGAATTGCTTTTCTAGTTTCAATTTCAATTTCTTTACTACTGATTATGTTGAAGTGTGACAGTTAATAAAATCAACGAGGCAGAATGTTTATCTGCTGTCAGTCATTTATGAAAGCGTTAATGAATGACTGCTTCTGGCACTGAACGGTCAGTCAGGTTTATGGTGTTTACTCAGTTTTGGGCTTTTAGCAGAACTAGAAAATTTTAAAATCGTCCTGTTAAACGCTTAAACAATAAAACAGGTAAACGCAGCACAAAGCCAATAAATAAACGGGTGTGCATCCATGTCAGCAACACATTGTCACGTAGATAACGGAAATGCGAAACGCCACCTTCGTCTTCGTCAAAATAACGTACATCGGCCGCTAAATTTACTGGTCTGACGCCCTTCCAACAAAGACGCACTACCGCCTCTGGATCAAAATCGAAATGACGCATCCAACGTTGATTTTGCATCACCTGCTTGAGTGGTTCAATGGGATAAACTCGGAAACCGAATAATGAGTCGCCAATACCGGCCCATAAAGTTTCAAGGTTGGCCCACCAGTTTGAAACTTGTCGGCCTTTTACTCGCAAGCTCGGTGCACTGGCATCAAATACCGGTTTGCCCAATATCATTGCATCAGGCTGTTTTAGTGATTCAGCCATAAAAGCAGGAATGCGTTGATGAGGATGCTGTCCATCAGAATCCATCGTTAATACGTGGGTAAAGCCAGCCTGTGATGCTTGTTCTATACCATATAATACTGCGGCACCTTTGCCTTGATTCGATGGTAAAACCAGCACGTGCAAACCCTCATCGTCTGCTGCCATTGCTAACAATTCTTCAGTACTACCATCGGTACTGCCGTCAATGATTACCCATACTGGACTCCAGTATTGTCGTGCTTGACGTACGGTTTCGTAAACTTTAATCCCTGGGTTATAACTGGGAATGAGGACAAGATGTGTCGTTGAGCTAGTAGTCATAATTTTAATTAAAGTTCACGTTCAGGCTGCTTAGGCAGTGACTTGGGTGGGTAAAATGCCGAGCCGTTAATCAGCTCATTTCTAAAGTAATGGTCTAGTTCGGCCATAAAACGCTTGGTATGTTGCGGGGGATCAAAGCGCCGCCCTAGGCGAACCCGATAATGTATTGGCATAGGTGGTTTTCGGAACAGCGACCAACCTTTGCTTAAAAATAACGAATCCGTTTCTATTAATATTGTCTGTACTGGCACTTGCACATGATGCCCGATCAAACCAATGCTACCCTTGAATGGATTCACTGGATTAGTAACGGTACGGGTGCCCTCTGGAAATAACAGTAGATGGCTGTTACAAGAAAAATCTTCCTCAGCCATATCGATCATATGTCTTACCGTTTTATTACTAATGTAGCGTGCTAGCCGCGCCCCTGCTCCTAGAAAAATATTATTCAATAGCTCAGCTTTGAGCACACAGGATACATTGGGTAAGCGTGAAATGATCATGACTGCATCTAACAGACAGGGATGGTTAGGTGCGAGAATCAATGATGGCTGATCAGCAAGTGAATCTAAGGCTTTTAGATCAAAACTGCATCGTCCCGACAGACTGATAATGGCAAGGTAAAGTCGAAATCCTAAGGTAATCACATAGCGCCCTAATGCGCGTCCTTGTGATTTTGGAAGCAAAGGATAAAGAATAAATGCAAATGGCGTCCAGATCAGGCACATCAGCCCAAGTATGGTAAGACCTAGATACAGGACTAGGTACTCGTAGATATTCAACACTGTATGCAATACGATGCGCATCATTAATTTGCATGCTCACTGTCTACGTGACTCGAATCACTATAAGTTGACCTATGCCCTACTATCGCCTCAATTTCTAGTAATAAATCATGGCGGCACACATTTGCCTGTAAATAAACGGCTTTAAGGCCGTCACCAACACAAAGCATCAATTCCTTACGAATGGTTTCAAAATCATCATTGTGACGAACATAAACAGTGTAGTCCAAATCAGATAGTTCAAATTTAGTATGGCCCAGTCGTCGGTTTGCCTCGGCCAGAACCGCTTTAATATTTTCCATCGTTTCACGGGTTTGAGCGATGACATCATCGGGATGCAATGTTGTATGCCCTACAATACTAGCTGTACCTGATATAAATAACACATCATCCAAGCCAAGTTTTACTAAACTGGCTCGCGAGAATGTAGGACTGCGTGGGCCATATTGTTGTGGATATTGATACGCACTGATTTGTCTAGGATTTTCAATACACTGCGCTTCAACACGCCCAGCTAAAAAGGAAATAGTCAACGCGTTCTGGTCTGAGTTTTCCTCCGACAATGCTGACTCAAAACCTAGTGCACAGGCAGCGGGAACATTACCTTCTATATCACGTCCGTGAGCAAGAAAAGCATCTTGCCGTCCAAGATTAAATTGGACATAACGTTCCATTCCAAAACTGTGGGCATTGATATCGGCCATATAATTCCAAACACGAAATAAGTAGGGAAATGACAGCCTATCAAGTAACGAAAAGATCTGACTATAAGCACATTCAGCCGCCTGCTGAAGTGGTGTCTTGTCCGTATTAGCTTCAAACAGGGTTTCTGGTAATACAATCACGCCGAATAAATAATCATCGTCATAACGATAATTGATTGCATCATACTGACCCGATATCGGCGTTCCCCTACTCTGCCAAACATGACAGATGCTATCATCAGCACCCAAATCTGTCATAGGAACACGTAGTGTTGGAATGCCCTTTTCAGGTTCATACTGAAGTGCATCCACAGTATACCAGTGCATAGCTAGCACACTATTTTTCCAGTGTTGTGGTTGATTAAGATAGGTTGAAATAGACATTTTTATGCCTTGCAAAAAACACTTTCTATCAGCCATCAACCCACCGTTATCAGTTTTTTCCATAACAGGTTCATTCCACTTCCCTGATATTAACTTTTCGCATTTTCCACGCCTTAAATGTATGTCTAAAATTAAGCAACGAAGCTGTATAGTAGATCACCTTGAATATTCGTAAGGGTGTCCGAATCTTGGTTCGGCCGAAAACATCACCAGCCAATACCGACAATATGGCTTCTTTTACACGAAAGATATTGCTCGGGCCCATAAACAGATTGCGTAGTGTAGGGTTAGTTATCCGGTAAATAAACCATGAAAACTCTTTTGGGCCCATTTTTATTGACTGATCGAATTTTTTTAATGCAGCGGCAGCTTGCTTTGGATTACTAAGACAGATATCCACCGTGTCCGCGCCGACAAAAGCACTTTGCATTGCCAGCAATACGCCCGAAGAAAATACCGGATCAATAAACGCATAAGCATCACCGAGTAATAAGTAATTGTGGCCATGAGTGTGATCACACTGATAAGCAAAATTAGCAGTGGCTTCGACCGGTGAAACCAATGTTGCATTGTTTAGCCTCGCACTCAAAGGTGCACATAGCGCAATCGTTTCCTGTAAAAACTGTTCGAGTGGTTTCTTGTTACGCATTTTAAAGTAATACGGCCACATTACAGCGCCAATACTTGTCGTGCCATCAGCAAGCGGAATAAGCCAGAACCAACCATGATCAAACCAATAAAGAGTGATATTGCCCGCGGCCTTGCCTTCATGGCGTTCCACACCTGAAAAGTGGCCGTAGATAGCAGCACTATTATGTTTTTTATTGCGTTGTTTTGCCTTGAAGTGATTACCCAGAAACGTGTCACGTCCAGACGCATCCAGAATAAAACGAGCAGTTACGATTTCAATGCTGCCGTCATCATGACAAGCTTTGATCTCCGCACTCGTGTTATCTGCTGAAAACACCACATCCTTTACCTGACAACCTTCAACCACTCGAGCACCTTTACGACTGGCATTACGAATCAGTATTTCATCAAATTCGGAGCGACGTACTTGATATGCCATCGGCATAGATTTATCCATTGCACCAGCAAACTCATAAACTTGCTTGTTATCATGCCACGGCGAGACAAATTCTGCCCCCCATTTTTCCATACCAATAGCGTTAATCTCATCCGCAACGCCAAGCTTTTCAAATAACGGCAAATTGGCAGGTATCAATGATTCACCGATATGAAACCGGGGGTGATGTTCTTTTTCCAGCAAGGTTACAGCGTAACCTCGTTCAGCTAGTAATGCAGCGGCAGTTGAGCCAGCAGGACCACCACCAATGATTAACACATCGCATTCAGATGTAAGGCCATTTGATGATTTCGTAAATGAGTTCATAACTTAACCTTTATAAAATGCATATGAGAGAAGCCCATATGCGTAGGTACTAATTTTCAGAGCACTGAACTTACACATTTAGACCTAATCACCTATCCAATTGTAACCTCTCGATGGCCATCGGAGTCATTTAATTATGATACTTTCGATTTTTAGACATCGATTTATGTCTTCTAATATAATTTGTGTTTTCTGCCTTAGTCGTATAGATTTTTTTACTTTATGTAGTCCCTTTGGCTACGTCAAAAAGGTATATTTATACCGATATTTCCATAGGTATTATTAACGTTACTTTGTAACCGTTCGATGCTTCTTGCTTAACTTCCAACTCACCTGAAAGCTCATTTGCTCGCCATTTCATATTACTAATGCCATGCCCTGCTTTCGCATCATTCTGGCTTGTATTTCGACCATTATCTTTTATTTCAATATGTATTTTTCCACCAATATTATGTGCAGAAATGTGAATTTTGCTAGCATTGGCATGTTTTAATATATTGGTAAAAGCTTCTTGCAAGATACGTAATATATGTAAACTCTGTTGTGGTTCGATAACTACGTTATCTGGGATATCTTTTAATTCCCATGTTAGATTTATACCCATCTTGTCTAACTTTCTATTAATACGGTATTTGAAATCAGCTAATAATGCAGGCAGTGTATTTGATTGGATATTGAGCGAATTGATAATTAACCTAAAATCATCAAGACAGTCACTAAGGATGGAGGTAATGTTTTTTGTAACCTCATTATCAGGTTCTAATTCGATCAATGCGAGAGAGGCGACAAGCTGTCCACCAATACCATCGTGCATATCTCTCATGATACGTGATCGTTCATCAGCTATCGCTTTTGAGCGCTCTAATCTAAGTGCTTCTTGTTTTGTTTTTTCTAATTCGTCATTTTTGTTTGCTAATTCTTGAACTGTTTCATTAATTGACTGGGTTGCTTCAGTGATTTTCGCCTGTAATTCATATTCATTACGTTGCAAAGATTCAATCATTTTATTAAATGTTTGTTGAAATATGAGCAATTCACCAGAACCATTTTCTATACAGCGTCCATCATACTGACCTTGCTGAATAACGTTAGCTGCGTTGAGTAATGAGCTCATGGCAACATTAAATCTTTTACTAAAAAGATAGATAAGCACTATACCTATAATCAAAGACAGTGCTGATACCATCAACACAAGGTAATAACCTTGTTGTTGTTTGGTGGTGAGCGCGTGCCGTGATAACCCTAATAAAATCGAACCTAACGCTTCTGGTTGCTGATTTATAGAATTGGTGTCTGCAAAATCGTCGATTTGCGTATGCGAATTTGTAACAACGGTATAAAACGGTTCAACGTTACTTTTACTATTCGTGTTTCCTCGTTCTACCAATGTATTGCCAGCATTATCAAAAAAGCGGATAAATACTAACCCATCAACTTTTTGAAGTATTTCTGCTACCTCTTCTAGTTTAGAAATATTGCCCGTGTACAGATAAAAATCTGACATTAATGCTGCTTGTGCCGTGATTAACTGCCCACGTTCATTGAGTTCTTGTTCTAAATTTATTTTTGATTGATAGAAAATAAATGATGCTATTAATACGATGACTGATAACAATGGTAGCAATGCGATTAGCATAAGCTGTGTTTTAATTTTATTAGCAAACATTACTCGTTGATACTCAAAGAATCAGTTTTGGAAATAGGATAATGTAATGACCTAGCGATATTTGAATTTATATCAATCTGCGCTTTAGGATAGATCACGCCATGCCGATCTAATTCGCCAGTATTTGACCAGTTATTGATAAGCATTGCACTCTCACTTGTAATAGCGTCAAGAGGGGAATAAACAGAAACCAGTGCCCCTGCAACTAAGAATTTTTTTGAGTAGCCAATCACAGGCACCTTATGGATAAAAGCTTGTTGAAGTAGCCATTTGGCACTATTACCGGTCCAAATATCTTTATCATGAACAGCAACTAATACAGCGCCATCAAACAAATATTTTTCTATTTCTTTCGCAGCTAATTCACCTGTCGGTATTTTTATGATTTCTAAGCTATTTTTAAGTTTCTTTATTGCATTAAGTTCTGTCAGAAGAGCCTGATTAGCTTCTGATATAACTACAAGAATTTTATTTTTGTAGCTTTCCTCTATTAACTGTTCCGCAACTGAAATTAAATGCTTTACGGGCTGATTTATTGGTATTGCTACCCATCGTTTATTATTACGATTTTCTAAATGAGCAATGAGTGAATCATCTACAAAACTGAAAATAATTGGGTTTTTAAGTCCAAGCCTATCAATTTCAATGGCAGCTTTGTTACCAATAGTAATAATCAGATCAGTTGCGTGTATTGACTCTGTAGAAAAGGTGTCGATGACCTGTTTATCTTGTTTTAAAACCAGTGCAGAGGACTGATTAAATTCTGATTGTATTTTTTGATGTGCTTGTTGATATATAGGTTCGTCTTTAGATAAGACAAAATGAATCGTCTTTGCTTGAGCAACAGTAAAAGGTATAACTAAAAGTATTAAAAATACTATATAGTGCATTTATCTCTGAGTGAGTGATAAAGTCACGTAATAACGTGGCTCAAACTCAACATCATCCATGAATTCGTTATAATGACTTTGCCCAAGGTTTTGTGCTCCTATTTTAAAAGTCAGTTTTTTATCCCTATCAAACCGTATATCTTTGCTGACAGATGCATCTACTCGCGTATATGCATCTACAATGTCACCGGTACTTCGCCACTCTGAATTACCAACATGATATATGCCGACATTCCATTGAAAATCAAACAACGCCTTAGAGGCTAAAATACCAAAACTATTTCTAGGTACAGTTCTTTCCAATGAGTCATACAAGGAACCCGTGTTGTAAATTCTATATAGTGTTTTGCCGTTGCCGTGACCTAAATTAAAGTTAAATCGAATAAAATCTTTCTCTTTCGGACGATAAGTGATTTCACCTTCAACACCATAAGCATTGAGTTCATCAGAATTCATAACTCGTCTGACATTATTGCTCGTAAAGTCAGGCATTGTATAGTCCCCAGCAAAGGTGATTAGATCACGATACTGTTCTTTATACGTTTTGAGTTCCCAATTAACGGGCACAGTTAGAGACTGACCGAGATAACCCAATTCATAACTATCAATTTTTTCTGCTTTTAAATCGTCCGATGATGTGTATATCCGGTCAAGAACTAGTCCATTGGATAGAATTAAATTGGTATCAACGTGTTTTTCTAATAAAGAAGGCATACGATAGGCACGGGAAACCGATGCACGTAATGACTGTGATGCAGATACTTGCCAGTTTAAGCTGAGTTTTGGAGAAAAATGTGACGTTTCAATATGACTAACTTCATATAAACCACCAAAATTAGCAGTCCAGTCGGCTTGTAAAGGTAATTGAAGGTTGCCAAAAACACGGAAACTTGTATCTGTTACAGTCCCTGCCCGGGGAAACAGTGACTCACTTGCAAGTGTGTCATAACGTCCACCAAGCCCTACTACATACTGCATTCCGCTAGAATTGACCTGCGTATATTGCACCTCTAAATCAGAGCGATGGGCGTGACTTGTTCGCTCTCCCATTCTGACAGTTTGATCTGGGGCGCCTGTTAGTGCCTGAAAAACTGCTGGCGTTATACCAAATACTTGAGATAACAGATACGAATCTGTCATATCATCATCTTGTCTGAAATTATGATAAAAATTAAGCTTCAATTCTTCATTAGCTGACAGAATATGAGACCAATTAATATGTCCTGACACTGCTTGAAGACTACGATTACGTTCATGGAATCCCTCTAAATCATCAGCATCAGTCGAACCATTAACATAAGTAAATGCTGTTTTAATCGTATCGAAATTAGCCAAATCTAGTCGTGTAGACAATGAAATGTCATTCAAATCTCTATCATCATCCAGCGAATCGAAACCATCACTCTCCAAAGTTGAGGCAGAAACTCTATAGGCGAAATTGTCACTATTTGAACTATGCTTAAGTAATAGCGCTCTTTCACCATTATTTCCAAATCGGGTGCTTGCAACATACTTATCATCTAATTGAGGCTCGCGAGTGATTATATTAATTGCACCAGCAAATGAATTTGAACCGTAGGCTGATGCCGCTGGGCCGCGAACAACTTCAATCCGTTCAATATCTTCCAGATGTATACCCAGTGTGGTCCAATCAATTGCTGATAATGACGATAAGTAGGTGGATCGACCGTCTATTAACAGTTGCAGACGATTAGGATATTCCCAGCCGCCGCCATGTGGCGTAACAGCATATGTGTGCCCATTAACATGAGCAACTTGAAAGCCAGGAACCAGTCGAAATATATCAACTAATTCAACAAAACCAGAAGCCTCAATAAGCGTGCGATCAATGACCGTTACTGCAGAGGCACTTTTTAGTACTGATTCAGCCAAACGACTAGCACTTGTAACAATAGGAAGTTCTGGAAAAAACTCATCACCAAAGTCTTCAGCAGAAACCGTTATGGTTACTGATAACAATATATAAGAAAGGTAATGTAATTTCATTTTCAATATAAAATGAATCCTGAAAATTTAGATAATTCCCTGCATAGTAGCCTCATTGACTGCTTGCATTCTATTATTAACGGCTAGCTTTTTGTAAATATTAGATATGTATTCTTTTATCGTGTGGTAAGACAGATCTAACATTTCAGCTATTTCCTTAGAGCTATAGCCTTTGCTTACTAACACCAGAACTTCATGTTCACGTTTACTTAATATGCATTCTTTTTCAGCCAAATCAGTTACACCATCATTCGATGTAAACTTCAATTCTGTTAATAAATGCCTGGCAATACTTGGGCTCATAGGTGAACCACCACTAAGCATTTGTGATATTGCATCATTTATATCAATAAAGTCGTCATCTTTTAAAAGATAACCAGATGCACCCGCTTTCAGCGCTTCGATCACATGTGTTCCATCTCCAAAAATGGAAATTACAATCGCTAATTTTGTTGAAACTTGAGGTAGATTTAACATTTTTATTAAATCTATCCCATTGCCATCAGGAAGATCTAAATCTGTCAGCAGGATATCAGGCGAATTCGAAGCTAAAATATCAGCCGCTACTTTATAGCTACCTACAGAATCAAGTAGTTCAAATCTACCTTCTTGCTGAATCGCTCTTTCTAATCGTTTTCGAGTGATATCACTGTCTTCGACAATTAAAATAGTTGGCTTCGTCACCATTATAATTCACACATATATCATCAGAGTTTTTATAATGAAAGTATACACTAGCTCTAACGAGAGTGATGCCATCAGCCTCTTAATATCAACCATCGTTGATGGGTATATTTGCAATCAAATAGTTAAGAAGTGACGTTAGTATATTTTGAGAGTGCTTATGATACATAAAAAGAAGTCAGGCTTTTGGCCTGACAAATGAGAGAGTAATCTGTGGAAAGGTGCTGAAAACGCCTTTAGTCATAGTTATCCGCCTTCATAAAAATAATTTCTGTGATCTTATTCACACTTTAAATCAATCACACATTTATCTTTATTTTTCATTCACTATTCTGAATTACACATCTTGAATCATTTGTGTGAAGTCATTCGCATAATGAGTTTTAGCATTTGTTATACTTAGACGAAAATTACAGCCTTTAGGAAGAACACATGAACATTGAAAGAACTGCTCAAGTTTCCCCTTACCTTTCGACACAACGTACAGCAGCTCAACTTGATGTTGCTGTCGCCAAATTAGCTAATAACAACATCGAAGCGCAAGGCCAAGCGGCTTTGCAGTTAATTCAATCGGTTCCCCAAGCTCAAGGCAACATTGGAAACAACATTAATCTAATAGCGTAGTGTAGCTAGCTTAATCTCTATTTTTAGGGATAGGTTCTTAACTGTCCAACAACTACACCTTGAATTGCCACTCGCTTAGCCGGTAACGTCACTGGTTCATAATTGGCATTAGCAGGCATCAATGTCACGGTTTCATCATCATTTAATAACAATGTTTTAAGTGTGGCGTCATAACCATCAACAAGTGCAACAACAATATCACCATGGCGTGCGGTCTGCTGTGACTGGATAACGACATAATCGCCAGACATGATTGCTTTATCAATCATTGAATCGCCATTAACTTTTAGTACAAAACGGCCCTTTCCTGCAAACATGCCTCCCAAGTCAATCTCTGACTCATCGTGAACAGCTTCAATTAGTCGACCAGCAGCAATTTTGCCCATAACAGGTAATGTTACTGAGACAGGTTCACCATCATCAGCATTATTTTTAACTAATCGTAAACCTCGTGTTCTACCCACAGAGCGTTCTAGTAATCCTTCATTTACCAAAGCTTGAATATAGTTATGAACCGAGCCTTGTGAAGACAAACCAATGCCTTGCGCGACTTCTGCCAATAGTGGCGACCTACCCTGTTCCTCTATGAATCGACAAATAAACTCATAGGTATCTTGTTGGCGTTCTGTTAACATAAATATCACTCACTAATTAGTTAAGAATATAGTGAGAAGAAAATATAGAGAACTTTTAATTTTTGGTCAATACTAATTTAATTAAAATAATGAGATACAGCTTCTACAACAGATGGGACTAATTGAAAACGTGGATTTGTCGTTATGTTTTCATCACCTTGTTGATACTTTCCTGTTTGCACCAAACAGCCCTGTAAGCCAGCATTGATAGCACCTATCACATCAGCTTCAACATCATCGCCGATCATTACAACTTCATTTGGTTTACAGCCCAATGAATCTACTGCAGCCATAAAAAAGGCTTGATCTGGCTTACCTAAAATTTCAGCTTGAATATTTGCGGCATATTCAAGTGCACATATAAATGGCCCCGCATCTAGGCAAAGTTTATCTTTTGTCCTGAAATAGCGGTTTCGACCTATACCCAACAAAGGTGCCCCATTCATAACAAGTTCAAAAGCAGTGTTCAAATGCTCAAAATCAAATCGTTCGGCTGCATCAGTGACAACCACTGCATCCGCATGTTGTGAATCGAAGCATTCAAACTCAGATTCTATATTAGGATGTATAAGACAATATGGATGCAGGTTTCGTGTTTGTAATTCATGCTGTATTGCCGTAACGGCTGTAAATATCTGCGATTGCTCAACGATAAACCCCATATCGCTGAGTGATGAATGGATGTTAGATTTTGTGGTGCGGGAACTATTGGTTACAAGTCGCATAGGAATGTTAGAACGGTGTAAATGATTTATTGCATCAACTGCACCAGTAATAGGTCTATTATCTTGATAAAGTACGCCACTGATATCAAATATAATTGCTTTAATCATCGCGATACCTCCTAACTTGAGGACATGATTAACGGTATAAGGTTTAGTTTACATGCCTCTTTATTAATAGTGTATTTGTTGTGGCTCACTGTTACTACAGTAAGCCACAAACACGATTTATGAATTAAAGATTGCCTATATTTAGTTAGCGTTAACCGCGACAAAAATATCAGCAAATGTCTTGGGAGTTTGGATCTCAACGGGTATATGTAAGCGCCGAGCAATATCGGTTGCTGAAATAACACCTCTTATTTGATTACTTTCTGAATCTATAACTAAGCAATGTTGCATACCATGCTTTTGTAACGATTCAATTAAGTCAGATATTGTAAGATTATCAAGTAACGTATAATCAAGCGCTTTGATCTCACTCCTTGGTAACATCAAATCACGCACCAAAATTAAATCACGATCAAAGCCCTTATTTAGCTGAATCAGAAACTGTTGTTCATCTAATTCATTCTGACTAATTGTTCCAATCATCTCATCATTGTTGTCTACAACCAACTGCATTCGAACATGTGATTTTTTCATCATATATAAGGCATCACTTGCTGGCGTATCCGCTTCAATAACCAAAGGTTTATGTTTTTTAAAATCAGTAAAAATGTTGTGAGCAGATGAATCTAATGAGATTTCATAAAATTCTTCCGGTTGTACTAGATGAGCAGTAGTATCAAGTTCGACTAAATGTAAATTTTTCATAGCAATTATCCTTCAATTGAGTTTTTAATTGGCCGTTTTGTTAATCAGAATAATATCTGTTCGACCATAGGCATTAAATAACTAGCTTCAGGAAAATGGTGGTGCTCGGATGCTTGGCGTTGCTATTAAACTTCTAGCAAGATGGGATGTTGTATCCGACCAAATATAGGACGTGATAGTGGGTTGTAGCTCAGGGGATTCGTGACTAAAATTTATGTAAGGTTTATCGCTACCAAAGTCACTTTCATCATCTAACGTAATATCATATGTTGAGGCATAACTATCCTCACTAACTAATATTCCTTTATCAGCATAAGCTTGATTGCTGAACAATATCAGCAAAACGAACAGAATTTGGGCGAATCTTAGGTTAATTTCAAACACCTTAACTTTTGCCATAAAGACGACTAAAACTCTACTCCAAGCATAGTTCAATGACAAGCCAATTTAGTCATATTGACACCCTGATTTTGACCTATGCAAATATTGAGTTACAACTTTGTCATAAAGTTCAGGAATAAAATCCTGATATATGAGGATATTTAGCTCGTGTAGCTAAGCTAAGCTATCTATATTCTATTCGCTATCAACTTAAATCTTTATCAAGGAGCGACATGATGAAAAAATCTACTCTTTATCCATTAGTAGGTGTACTTTTTTCTATGAGTGCATATGCAACAGAATCTAATCTTGAATTATTAGCAGGCGTTGAAGCCGGCATTGAGACTCAAACTGCAATGACCGAAGATGATTTAAATAAAACACAAGAGATTTTATCAAACAGCACTGTTGGCACAATGATTTCTTGGTATAACATAGATACAACTACCCACTACGACCTAAAAGTTGGCAAACACTATAGTGCAAATTTACGTCCTTGTGTGTCATACGAATTGGTTACAAAACATAGCTCTTTAACACAAGACAGAAATCTCAATGCGTGCCTGAATTATGATGGTAACTGGATTTCAGTTGTTGATATAAACGGTTTATAGAATACAAATGAGTGCATCAACTAGTTGATGTGCTCATTTTCTATGGTGCTGTTGCTATAAATATTGCACGCTTCGGTGCAGGATAACCTTCTATTGTTTTAGTACTATCCTCTGGATCGAGAAAATCTGCTAATGATTCAAAGGTCATCCAGTCTGTACGTCTCTGCTCTTCAAGTGATGTAACATCAACGTCAACACAGCGAACATCATTAAAACCACAACGTTGCAGCCACAAAATCATCGTTGGTATTGATGGAAGGAACCAAACATTACGCATTTTGGCATAACGATTTTCTGGCATTAATGTATCGCCCACGTCACCATCAATAACCAGCGTTTCTAGAACCAATTCCCCTCCTGTCCGCAGACAAGCTTTAAGGTCATATAAATGGTCAAGAGGCGAACGTCGATGATATAACACGCCCATTGAAAATACCGTATCAAAAAATGCCAAATTATCAGGAAGTGACTCAATGCCCGTTGGTATAACAAAATGTCTGTCTGATTGTAGATAGCGTTGCATTACCTGATATTGCATAACAAACACTAATGTAGGATCAATGCCAATGACCAATTCGGCACCTTCACCCTGCATACGCCAGCCGTGATAACCATTACCACCACCGACATCTAACACCCTTCGTCCTGTAAGTGATTGAATATGTGGCAATAATCGTTGCCACTTCCAATCTGAACGCCACTCAGTATCAATATCAATCCCAAATAAACGGTATGGTCCTTTTCGCCATGGATGAAACTGTTTCAGTTGCTGTAAAAGTTGTGTGTGCTGCTCTGGTTCTAAATCTTCAGCTTTGCCTATTTCGACCTGATTTTTTAAATCACTATCTGATGCAGTTACAACAGGCAAAGCATTAATAGCCTGTTGCCATTCTGCCATCTTGCCGTGAGCACTACGTGTTAGATTATCCTCAATGATCTGCTGTAATTGCTGCGACCATTGTTGTTGTTCTGCCGACGTTAAATAGTCGAATAACGCTTGGTAATTTGTCATTTTATTGCGATAAGTGAAGCAAAGTTAAAACACTGAAACCACATTTCAGTAAAGTTAA